>NZ_CP054842.1 GCF_013363755.1 Comamonas antarctica | reverse complement strand
ATCCATCGACACGATGAGCCACGCATGTCGTACAAATCCGTCGAGTAGTTTTTCTCTGGCACTTTGATGCTGTTCACCCGCCATGGTGTCCAACCTCACAGCCCTTGAATGGCGATCATTAAATGTTTAATAACGCCTTCGTATGTGTGACTCTGCGGACCGGGCGCGCAGGCCTAGACTGCGTCAGCCGGCGTGAGGTGGTGATAAGGCATGCTGCAGAGGAGCCCTCACACCCATCAGGCTTTCAGTTATTAACTGTTTAATAAGTCTCGGCACCGGCCGTCGTGATGCGTGCCGGTTGCAAGGTGTTGGGCTGTTGATGACAGGGGTTGGTTCGGACCAGGAATGACGTGCTATCAACGGAATTCTTCGTGATAACGAGGAGTTAGCTATGCGAAACATGTTTGCAGGCGCGATCATTTTTGTGGCGGCGATTGCAGCGTGTGCCCAGCCACAAGGAGGCACGATCAAGCTGGTGGTCCCATATCCTCCGGGCGGCACGGTCGATGCCCTGGCAAGAGCCATAGCGCCCTGTCTGAACGAGCGTTTGAAGCAGCCCGTGATCGTCGAGAACAGGCCAGGCGCCAATGAAATCATTGCAGCCACCCAGGTTGCCAAGGCAAGGCCCGATGGTCGTACGTTGCTGGTCGCGACCGATGCCGGGCTTACGATGAATCCACATCTCTACAGGAAGCTGCCATACGATGCCCAGCAAGATCTTGACCCGGTGTCTCAGCTGGTGTCAGTGCCCGTGGTGTTGATAGCCACTCAAAATTTGGCAGTAAGCAACGCACGTGAACTGGTAGCGTTGGCTAAGAAGAGACCAAGCACATTGGTCTACGGATCGTCCGGACGCGGTGGCATCACGCATGTGCCGATGGCCACGTTCGAGCGCAACAACGATGTTTCGCTGGTACATGCTCCCTACCAGGGAGCGAGTGCCTTGATGCCAGACATCATCGGAGGCCAGGTGCAGCTTGCGCTGCTGTCCATAGCGTTGGTTGAGCAGCATATAAATGACGGAAGCTTGAAGGCCCTGGCTGTCTCAGGCGAACGACGCATGGCAGCCATACCCCATGTTCCGACTTTTGCCGAACAGGGCCTGCAGGATATTGGCGGCACTTTTTTCATTGGTATCTCCGCCCCCGCGGGAACACCCATCGAGTTGCGAAGAAAGCTATCCGCTGCCATGCGCCAGGTTCTGACCAACCCAAAGTTCCGCGGTAGATATCTTGATCCATTTGCTTATGACGTCATAGCCTCGACGCCTGAAGCATTCAGGGAATTCCTCGGCGTTCAGCAGCGACTTCAAGCCGCTCGAATCAAGCAGTCTGGCGCAAGCTTGGATTGATTTTTTGACAGAATCCTGCGAGCATGAACCGCAACCGGTAGGCGTTGCCAGGAATATCCAGATGAAGTTCAAATGAGAGGGTTTGCGTCCGGCGTTGTCAATAGCTTCACATGGGCAATGTGCCGTCTGTGGATACCAAATGGACTTCGATCTGGCGTCTAAGTCAGAATTGGCTGGGCTCCCGACAAGAGCAGATGTCTATGCTAGCTTGGCATAGCAACTTCACTCGGATGCATGACGACAAACGCCTGCATTTCTTTCGACGCAAAGCCAGCAGAATTGCACAGGCGAAGGGCCGCCTCGTCGCTGAGGCTGGACATGATCATTACTTTGTAGCAGTCACTTGACCAGGAGAAATCAAGAGCTTTCTCAATCACAGCTTTGGCAAACCCTTGATTTCGATGTGCTGCATGGGTCACCACATTCTCAATCAGACCATATGGCCGGGAACCATGTGCCAGATTGGGACTAAGAGTCAGAGCACAACATGAGACCAACTGGCCTTCGATATAGGCTCCAAAATATTTATGGTATGGGCTGACACGCAATTCCTGCCAGATAGCTTCAATCGTATCCAAGTCGGGCGCGGGATCCTCCACAGGAGGGAGGTGTTGATACAACGCCAAAAGACTCTTGAGTTCAGAAGCTTTGAGCTCACGTACATTCATTGAAATTCCTTAGGAAAGACATTCTCCCATGGGTTGTGTCGCTATCGGGGCTTCGCCTACGTTGAGACGTCTGAAATGTGGCTTGACTCATAAAATTTGGATAGAGTGATTGGAACGAGTGAACGGCGTTGCGCTATCAGATGTGATTGATTGCTCACTTTTCCTCTATGTCGGATGGCGACTGACATACCTGTCGGCTATGTGCTTTTCATGTATGCACAAGGAAAAATCAATTGCATCAATTGGAAATTTTTTGTTCGTCTTTAATCAATAGAAGTTATATTCACTCATCTCATAGAAGGAACATACGATGTCCACTTATAAAGAACTGCTCAAGCAACGTGAAGAATTGGAAAACCAAATCAAGGAAGCACGCAACAAGGAGCTTACAGATGCAGTCGGTAAGGTTCGCGCGTTGGTATCTGAGTTCTCTTTAACGGCCGAAGACGTCTTTCCACCAGCCAAAGGTAGAAAGTCAAGCAACGCTGGCGGCAAGGTAGCACCTAAATACAAGAATCCCGAAACTGGCGATACTTGGACTGGACGCGGCAAGGCTCCAAAATGGATTGCGGCTGTCAAAAACCGGGAAGAGTTCGCTATTTGATTTGAATTGAAAGAATAGCCCTGCACTCATCAGTGCAGAGCTATTCTTTTGGGCGCCATTTAATGATGCATCCTTAAAATGCATGAAGAGGAAAATCACGACGTCATGCGCTCAACATTCGTTCCATGAGTTTGACGATTTCCGCATCTGTGACTTCCCCCCACAGTTTCTTCGCGTACCAGGCGTGGAAAGACGGCAATACGCCTGCCCGATTGCGCCCGATCTTGATTCGGCTGGCTTCGGTGCTGAGCGTTCCGTTGTACTCGTCGTAGATCTCCTGCAGCGCAGGCTTGTCGAGCTCGCCCAGGATCGCCTTGACATCCAGGATGCGCTGTTTTTTCACGGCAGCGTTGATCTTGGCGCGGCCCTTGTTGACACCGTTCGGTCCGTCCGATTTCGTGGCACGGATTTTCGCCTTGGCTTTCGCAGATGGTGAAGCCTGTTCCTGCTCCGGTGTACCCGGCCTGGCGTGCTTGCCATCGGACACTGGAAACAGCTCTCCTGTCAGAGGCGTAGCTTTGCTGTCCAGGAATTCCTGGTAGTAGCCTTTTTTCAGTGAGTTGGTGAAATACCTGCCCGGATAGGCCAGCTTGCGCAGGTTGGACTCGGTGACTCGCCATTTCGTGTGCCGAAGCGCACCGTCGATCTGTTCTTCGGCAAAGGTACTCAGCAGCTTGTAGATTGCTTTGTCCAACAACCCAAACGCCTGCATTGCATCCACCAGATGCTTTTTCGCCTGCGGTGAGCTTTGGGCCGCAGACATTTCCAATGCCAGTTTCTGGCGGCTCACCAGAAACCGAAGGTTGGTGACTTTGGTCTTGTAGCGCTCGGTTTCGACCTCGATATACAACTTGGTCGAAGCGTTGATGTCCTTGATTGCCGGGTCGAGATAGCGCTCCTTGAACGTGCTCCACTGCTGCGCCTTGTTGGGGATGTTCTTCGAGGCGACAAGCATGTCGCGCAGATCTTCCCAAGGAATGCGACGCGTGGCGCCCAGGCCCAGATAGCGAGAGCAGAATTCGAACAGGGGAACCGAGCAGACCTTGGACAAGGCGCTAAGTTCAAGCAGATCGAGATTGGTGTACGAGGGACTGTCGCCAAGCATCAAGATGGCCTTGGACTCGATCTTAAAGGTGATCTCCCCTGCGTAGAGCTTGGCGTAGGGAAACACCACGGCAAAATGCTTGGCCAGGCCCTTTTCCTCAAACACATCCAGGCGAACCTTGATCGACATGAGTTCATCGATGGTCTTCTCGATGTGCCCGTAGTTGCGCGTGGTGATGTTGAGCAGGCGCAGCATTTCCTCAACAGAAATGTTCCAGGTGGCTGGTTCGACTGGCTGGTTCTGCTGCGCGTGGCGCAGCATGATGTTGGTCAGCTTTTGCTGCATGACCGTCATGACGGCATGTGGCTTGTTGTGAACCAGCGGATTGGGCTTCTTGAAATTGGAGCCTTGGTTCTTGCGCTGGATGAAGAAGGTGGCAATCGGCTTGCCCTGCGGATCGACCAGCGCAGGCGCCTCCCCCTCCCCCTCGACGCTCAAGTCGGTGAGGGAAACCAGTGAACTGGAGCTGTCGTCATGTGGCAGTTCCCGCGCCTCGACTTCAACAGTGCTTTTGGTGGCTTTGCGCCTGGATGGTTTTGTCACTTTTACGGGGCAACGCAACGCCGCTGCGTTTCTTTGTTTTCAATAACACTTTAATAAGTTACCTACTTTAGCTGGCGCAAAGCTAGGGCTGGCGCGGCTTCCAAGCTGGTTGTCTCCCTTATCTTGTGAAGCACTCACCCTTATATTGTGACGCAATCTCCCCGGATTTGTGCAAACCTACCCCCTCGTCTGTGATGTGTTCCCCCTCGAATTGTGCAGACGATATGTCTCGTCCATCGTGCACAAGATAGGGGGGAAGAGTCCAGCAACCTGTCAATCCTACGCTTCCATTTGACCAGAGACTGGCAAATGAAGCTTGAGTTCGAGCGGGAAAGGCTGCGCCATGGAATTTTCCAAGCTCATCACCCCTATCTTGTGCAGATTTTGAGCACTTGATGGACAGGTGCCTGTCGTTCAAACACGGGGACACACACCCTCTATCCCTCATCTTGTGTAAATTTAGTGCGAGATTACGTTGAGTGCATGGGTGGGAAGTGATGCCCTGAGCCAAACGAATCGGACTGATCTGCATCCATACCCCCTATCTTGTAAAATTTTGTCTTTCGCTTTCCCTGGGTATCCACCGATGCGAATTTGCACAAGAAAGGGGATGAGCGTGGATGCGAACCCGAACTGGCATGCAATGTTCTCTGAACACCAATCTACATTACATGAGATTTTCTTGATGTTGGAGTGCACCTCGATTTTTCTAGAATGCGTATGATTTGACGTTTCATTCAATCATGTAAGCTGTATCCGATGAAGATGCTTTAAGCCTATCCCTATACGTCGACAAAGACGTCGCCTTCCTCTGGGTCCAGCTTGGGCAGCGTCCGACTTAGCACCGGTTTCTTCAGTCATGGGCTGGTAGCTGAGCGCTGCCTTGCGAAGGTTCGACCACTGGCTGTTGTCCACCTGCCCATAGACTCTTGCATGCGTTCGACCGCGAACACCGCGTCGGACACTGATCTTGCAGCCCGGTACAAGGCATTGGCCGCTGCCGCCGAATTCTTCGAAGACGTCGCACGCACCAACTACGCGTTGATGCGCGGCTACAAGGGCAATCACAACGAGTTTTGCGGCAGCAAACCAATCGGTTACGACTTACGTCTCACAGTGCCATCTAACTACCGCGATTGCCTCCACCGCATGCACGCTCTGTTCAAAAGTGCCTTGTGCCTGATACCGCAATACTGCGCAGCAGCGGCTTGAAGTTCAGGCAGCCGATGCCCACTTTGCACCGCGCGCTTGGCTGCACCGACTGCTCGGCATTGCGCGCTCCCACAGTCCTGTCCGAATCGGCATGAAAAACGATCAGCGCCGGCAATGCCTCACCTACGCGCGCGGACGCCAGCTTGGCCGTTCCTCATTGTCGACAGTGCATCCATCAGGTTCCACGCCGCGTAGCCAGTCCTCCGAGCGAAACCAGTTCAAGCATCACTGTCTGATGCAGACTTCGTAAGCTCCTCCCACTCATCCAGCGCTTGCCGCAATGCCTGCCGGTACACGGGTGGAAGCGAAAGATCGTCGACTCGCTACTGATAAAAAGGGAGGTCATCCGCGTTCTTTTGCAACGCCCTTAGTACCGCTTCCTTCACCGATTTAGTAGCTAGCTCGACCATGCAAAATTCTCCAGGTTCAGCAGCATGGCTGCCTCATATGATGAATGTGGTTGCTCAGATCCGAGGTTTGGCCCTCGCCTCAGCCTAACTGCGATGGGTGGATGAAACCTCCACAAGCTGTCTTGGCCTGCACTGGATCGACACCGTTACAGGTGACCTACCAAGAAACTTGTATGTTGTTGCCGTATCTACAGGTGTCAACAATAATGAAGCCTCAAGAAAGAGGGTTCATTTGTCTGACTTTCCATTTTTCATAGCGTCGGCTGTACTTGTTGCCTTTGGCAGTGCACTTGTTCTCATGGCAGCCTTGGGCTTGGCCGACAAAATTTTTTTCTTCCTGTTGTTGATCTTCGTGCTCTCAGCTGGCACAGCCCTTTGGTGCGCTTTCTCAAGGAACTGGATCATCGACTATGCAGTTTGGACGATGTACCTTTCCGGCCTGGTCCTGGCGATACTGATGGTTTTACGAATGACACCGAAGCGTAGGTCGACACGACGCGAAGACTTCCAGAACTCCCGAGCTGACAACTGAACCTCAGAACCCTACACAAACCGCTAGAGGCGGTTTTTTTTCGCACGTTCGGAACAGAGGATCATGGGTAGGCAGACCAGATGAGCCACCCGACTAAAGCAACAACGGCACCCACCATGACAACCACCTCTACAACCCAGTTGTTCCGATGAGCCAGCCTGCGTTGTTCTAGCCACCTGTAGCAGAGCAACCGTTCCACCGGATCACGCGAAAAAAGACCCTCGTCGAGATGCTGCCGGATGATGTCCAGTCCGTGATTTTTCTCCCATGACATCAGAATTTTCAGGGTGCGCGCGGAGAGTTGGTTCGGCTCTTGCTCGGCCTTATTCGGAGTGATTCGCATCTGCCCAGATTATTGATTGAGCGCCCACTTCGCTGTCAGACGCTTTCCAGTAAACGTTTTGACTCATTCAATGCTCATCGCTACTCGACTTTCGACAGCTGTCTAAGGTGCAGAGACGATGTACACAATCGCAACCATACTCGGGCTGCGCTTTACGGATCTCGATGACTGCCTTGACCGACAAGATCTATTCCACACAGCAGGCGACTGTGGGTAGCCTGCTGAAGCTACGCGGCATAGAACATCAGGGATTTGTCCGTGCCCGTAAGTCCTATGGCAGTAACCCGTGGTCAAGGTCCTGAGAGTTGGCGCGCTGCCGTTTAGTACCAGGGCTATGGCCTGGGCCGCGGCGCTTGCCGCGTGCGACGGCACCTCATTCCAATGATGGTCCTGGGGCAATACGTTTGGCGCCGAGGAGGCAATGCGTTCAATTTGGCACACGCGCCGAGCGTCTTAGGCGTTTTCTCAGTGCTTGCCTAAATAGGCTTCGCGCACGGCGGGATCCGCCAACATCTCGCGGGCAGAGCCGGACGAGGCAATTTCGCCCGTCTTGAGCACATAGGCACGGTCGGCCACTTTCAGCGCCTGGTTCGCCATCTGTTCGACCAGCAGTATCGTCACACCGCGCTCGCGCAACGCGCGGATCACGGAAAAGATCTCCTTGACGATCAGCGGCGCCAGGCCCAGCGATGGCTCGTCGAGCAGCAGCAGCTTGGGACGGGCCATCAGCGCACGCCCGATCGCCAGCATCTGCTGCTCGCCACCGCGGATGGCCGCGCACCGCAAGATCTTGCGCGCGTTGAAGGCCCGGGATGGCACTGCAGCGCGCGCCGGCATCGAAGACGATATCCGCGAATCCGCATCTCACCTGTCATTGCAACTGCTGCAGGGCGACCGCCGGCGGCCCGTCAAGTAGATCGCCCAAGCGTTTGCAGCCCACACACCGGAGAGTAGCCTATCGGCCTGGCGCCTGGGGTGGCCTCAACCCCACGCTGCGCCCGCCTAGCTAGTCAGGATGTTGAGAAATTCCCTAAAAAGAGTAACTTGGTGTCTTGAGAGACGGTTGCATGCCACTTATCCAATCCACGGCTCATGAAATCTCAATGCGTAGAGTAGTTTCAGCAGATGCTGAAAAAGCTTTTTTGAGTGAAATATATCCAAAAGGCTAAAAATGTGGTAATTTCAGCAGATGCTGAAAAGTGCAAATCCAGTGAAAACCTCAGAGACTCATGCTGGGGAAGCCTTGCGCATCATGCTTGAAAAAATCCCCATTCTTCAGGTGGTGAGCATCGAGAGTGAAACGATACACGCCGATTGGGCGCCTGACTTCTGCGTTCGCTTGCTTGTGCACGGACGACCGCACAACCTCATCTGTGAGTACAAATCGAACGGTCAGCCCCGTTATGCAAGATCGGCAGTTCTAGAACTTAAGAACTATGTCACGCACCAGGCCCCGCAGGCGACGCCCATCTTCATGGCCCCTTACCTCTCACCTGCGGTGAGGCAGATGTGCAAAGAGAACGGCGTGGGCTATCTGGATCTGGAGGGCAACGCAAGCATTGCGTTCGACAGTGTTTTCATCGAACGTGAGGTAGCGGACAAACCTTCCGCGGTGCAACGCGAACTCAAATCGCTGTTCAGCCCCAAGTCTGCACAGGTGCTGCGCGCCATGCTGCGCGAGCCCGGTAAAGCATGGCGCGTCACAGAGCTCTCCGAAATCTCCAGGGTCAGTTTGGGACACGTCAGCAATGTGCGTAGCGGTTTGATTGACCGGGAATGGGCGCGCACCACAGACGACGGCTTGCTGCTGTCAGAACCAGATGCCCTGCTTGATGCATGGCGGGACTGCTACAGCGCACCGCCAGGCGAGCGACTGCGCTTTTACACGCCTATGCATGGCAGTGCGTTTGAAGATGCGGCGCGGCGCGCATGTAGCACCGAGAAGAGTCCCGGACATGCTGCCTTCGCGTCGTTCTCAGCTGCACATTGGCTCGCTCCGTACGGGCGCACCGGCACGCACTACTTCTTCGCCGACGAGGATGCCCTGAGCAAGCTGCAGAAAGCACTGAAGCTCGCACCAATTGCGAAGGGCGAGAACGTGGTTGTCACTGTGCCCAAGGACTTGGAACTGCTGGCCGACACAGTCGAGCCGGCGCCTGGCGCTGTCTGCACGAGTCCGATTCAGACCTATCTTGACTTATCCATTGCCGGCGAACGCGGTGCGGAAGCCGCCGAACATTTGCGCAGAGAAAGGCTTTCGTGGCCCAAATAAGCCCCCCGCAAGAACCTCAGTCTGCCGCAGAATACGGCGACCGCACGACCGCAGCCGTCAAATCCGTGCTGATCGAGATGGGGCAGATACTTGGAAGTTTCCAGGGGAAGTTTGCCATCATCGGCGGCGCGGTTCCTTGGCTGCTGCTGGCCAGCGAAGACATGCCACATGTCGGCACGCTCGACGTGGACATTGGACTGGATGCAGAAGCACTCGGCGACGGCGAGTATGCAACGTTGATCGGCGCACTCCAAGCCCATGGGTACGCCCAGCGCACTGAACTAAGACGCTTTCAACTGGTGCGCAAAGTTGCGGTGCAAGATGGCGGTGAAGCGATCGACATCGTGGTCGACTTTCTGATGCCGCGCGACGCGGCAATCATTAAGAATAATCCGCCCTTGATCAACGACTTCGCTGTGCAGCGAGCGCATGGTGCCGACCTGGCAATGCGGTTTTACCAACTGGTAGCGGTGTCCGGACCGATGCCCGACGGAGGGACAAACCGCGTGGAGATAGCGGTATGTTCGATCCCTGCATTGTTGGCAATGAAAGGCCATGCGCTGGCGGGTCGCTACAAGCAGAAAGACGCCTATGACATCTACTACTGCGTGCGAAACTATCCTGGCGGCATTGATGCTTTAGCACAGGAGTGCTTGCCACTTCTAGGGCATCCCAGCGGCGAAGTTGGCTTCCGACACATCGCCAATAAGTTCGATACCTTGGAGGGGCATGGTCCCACCTGTGTGAGGCGTTTCGTCGCAGACACCCAGGCGTTGGGTGATCGCACGCCAGAGCAGTGGCAGCAAGATGCATTCGGGCAGATTGACGCGCTGCTGCGTGCCATGAAACTGCGCGCTTGAGACTCGCTTACGCGCCTCATCTGGCGCGCTGCAGCATGCCTTGGGCGACGCGCTGAGGCCGGCCGCCACCAGGCGCTTTATAGCGAATAGGACGGGGCCAGGAATACAGGGGCAACATCAGGCTGGCTCAGCGACAGCTCATCCCTGCTGCGTTGGAAGAGGCTGGAACATGCGTATCTACTCGCATCTATGCCTTAATCTCATCATTGCCGCATAGCAGCGATAAGATTAACGCCCAATCTTGTCACTTTGACAAGATTTCCAACCAATGATTTCCCCGCCCCTATCACCCCATCACAACGCGTTGCTTGTAAGCTGCGGGGTGCGCCGATGGACATCCTGCGCCAATACATCAAAGAGCGGCAAACGCCCCATTAGGACACCTTCGGTGTCCGCGTTCTCAGCCCCGGGCCTTCGGTCAAGTCCTGGTAGCCTTCAACCAATCCATCAGGTATGGCGCGATCCATCAAGCCCGACGTCCGATTCAATTGCTCAACGGTTAAATCCGGCCTGTTGATCAGCAGATTGCGCTTCCACTCATCGTGAATTTGTGCGCTCCAGCGCGCCCGAAGACGCCCGAGAGCCCGAGCCACATTAAAAAATCTCGCATTGGTGCAGGATAAAGAACGCAGGCGTCGTAGACCGCCGTGAACGGCGAATGCCTCATTCGTACCCCATTCCCAATTCCTGGGCTTGCTGTGCCAGGGCCTCCATGGCGAGCTGACTGGCCTCGTCGCGACGCTCTTTGAACGCAATCAGATCCGCAAATCGCACCCGGCGATGTTTGCCAGTGCGATGGAAGGCAAGTTGACCATCTTCCAGCAGCTTGACCAGGTGCGGCCGCGAGACATTCAGTATATCCGCCGCCTCCTGGGTGGTCAGCTCTGCATGAATTGGCACCACCTTCACGGCATTGCCATCGAACAGCTGGGCCAGGATATCAAGCAGCCTGGTGCGTTCGCCACATCGGTCAACACGCCCATGCCGCAGACGCTTCGTGCGCTTTTTTGCGGCATGAAGTGCCTGGTGAGGACTGCACCTTAGAGCTGCACTGCGATTAATCAACACGCACCACAATGAGAGATATGATGCGTCGATAAATTCAAATTAAATCCAGCGAGAGAAAAAAAGCTACAGGAAACGGGTTTTGCAGCTCCGATAACCGGACGTCAGAATGGCATGGCCGCTGTGTGGCGGTCACTTATCGCGAGCTATTGGAAGTGGACGCGTTACCCGTGCCAAAGAGTCATATCAGTTCATATCGCACGTTCGAGGCGAATGCCAGTCTGCGGATCTGTTGCCTCTCAGTGACCTGAGCGCAGCCAGTAGTAGAAAGCAACGAATCAGCTCGCTCTCGTAACTGTATGGTGCACGCTGACTGCTGCCATTTACTCCTGTGTCAACTGTGGCTCCTGTCGAGAACAGACCGTGTGGGTCGGTTGGACATGGTTTCCACATCCCATCCCAGACAAGTAACTCGATTTTTTAGCATAGTAGACACCGTTCGGATTACTGCTATAGCAAACGTCAAGATGGCGCTTTTGAACCCTTGCGGACAATCGTAAAAGGCAGATTTCCATTGAGAGTGGATATCGGATCTGACTCGTCGGATCAGCACGAGTCGTCGCGTGCAGACCTTTTACGGGTATTGCAATCCGTTAGTTAGTGCTTCCACTCATCCAAGACAGTACAAATTATTGAATTGGTATGCCTTCCTACTCGTTAGCCCGCGGTATTACTATAAACGCTGCCCTGGAGCTTCATATACTGATACTATGACTACTAAAAGCGGTACGTATCTTTCTTGATAGGGGCTGACGCAATGGATGAAACGGCAGGGAAATACTCAGACGTTTATGGAAGCTGGCAGCAGCACCTATTCAACTTTAACTTGGCCAATCGTGAAACCTGTATGCCCGGCCTGCGCAAGCCTCAGTTGGCTGCGCTCTACTCATCGCTGGGTCATCTCGTCATGTCGCCCTCTTCGACCGCCACGGTTGTGATGCCTACGGGCACAGGTAAGACAGATACTATATTGGGACTGCTCATCGCTGGAAGGTTGGCCAGGACATTGGTGCTTGTTCCATCTGATGCGTTGCGTTCGCAACTTGTTAAGAAATGCGATCTTAAAAAGCTCCGTGAGATCGGTGCAGTTTCTGAAACTGCACTCAACCCTGTGGTCATGGCCGTCCGTACTGGAATGTCGATAGAAGAAGTACAGCAGTTTTCTGAGGCGAATGTCATTGTCGCGACACCTCAAGCTCTGCAGCGCTTCACTACTGATGCGCTTCAGGCCCTGGCTGACTTATGTAGCCATCTAATCATTGACGAGGCGCACCACGTGGCCGCTAAGACGTGGGAAAGAGTTAAATCTGCGTTTAAACAAAAGCCCCGCTTACAGTTCACTGCTACGCCGTTTCGTGAAGACAACCAAGCGCTGGACGGCACAATCATCTACAACTATCCGTTGAAGGATGCTCAAAACGATGGGTACTTCAAAGCGATCGAATTCCATCCTGTGCGCGAATACAACCTCGTGTTGGCGGACCAAGCGGTGGCTGACAAAGCGGTAGAACTGCTGCGAAGCGATCGCGAGCAAGGCTTCGACCATCTGCTGATGGTGCGTGCACGATCTCAAAAACGCGCCGAAGTGTTGTTTGATATGTACAAAAAACATGAAGATCTCACACCCATTCTCATCCATAGCAAGGTGCCAGGTCGCGCTAAGCTGATGGACGATATTGTTGAGAAAAAGCACAAGATCATCGTCTGTGTTGACATGCTTGGCGAGGGGTTCGACTTACCTGAATTGAAGATAGCGGCGATTCACGATCAGCATCGAAGTCCTGCCGTCACGCTCCAGTTTATTGGGCGACTTACCCGAGTTGATCAGGCCCTTGGTGACGCTAAATTCGTTTCTAACATCGCGAATCAGAATACGGATTACCAAATGGCTGCTCTCTACAAAGAGAGCGCGGACTGGAGCGCGATCATCCGCGACGTTAGTAATGACAAGATTGAGCGCGAGATTAAAAAGGAGGCGTTCAACGGACAATTCTTAAACGATCCCGATTCCGATGAAATATTAGGGCTTAATCCAAATCCCAAAATCAGCGCGATTGCCTTTCATGTCGACCTAGACAAGTGGCAGCCCAAGAAAGCACGGCACTTTTCGCAAAAGAAGGAGCAATTGCAGTTTCTCTCCATCAACGATGAACAAGACACTGTCATCATGGTTACGCGTCGCGACACGCCGGTTGGGTGGGCCCAAACCTCTGCGATCGTAGATACGACCTGGCTTCTTTACCTTGCGTATTACCATAAAAATGACCAGACTCTTTTTATCCACTCTTCAGGTGATGAAACGCAATCTGCGCGATTTTTAGGCTTGATCGCGAAGGACGCTAGGCGTATCACCGGCGAGCCGGCGTTCCGCACGTTACATAACATTAAACTTCTGAAACTGCAGAACGTTGGTCTGTCCAGAGTGCGCAAGGATCTAAGATTTACCATGCATGTTGGGCGCGATGTCAATGCCGTCATCAATGAAATTCAAAATGGAACGGCCAAGAAGTCCAACATCTTCGCAACGGGATTTGAGAATGGACAACGCATTACCGTAGGCTGCTCTCACAAGGGTAAGATTTGGGAGATGAATTCCGAGAGCATCATTTACTGGATCCAATGGTGTAAGCAAGTCTCCCTAAAACTCAACAACGCATCGATTAAATCCTCTGACGTGCTCAAGGATGTGATGCGTTCGGACAAAATTGAAGGCATGTGGCCGAAAGGGATTTTTTATGTTGACTGGCCAGAAACTATAGCGATAGAGAATGAGCAAAAGATTTTATTGTCGTACAACGCTGAGGTTTTCAATCTGCTCGACATAATGCTCGGCAGGCCCCTGCGTACCGATGATCTCACGCTGAGTGTACCCGTCATTGCAGCAGCGCCGGATGGCAATCGGTATCTCCCGGACATCACGATTCGCCTACTAGACGATGGTTACAAGGTAAGTTGTCCGGGGGTGAAGATCATCTTCGCAGAAGAAAAGGCGCTTGAGCATTATCTTGATGCCGAACCACTGGTATTTCTGGCGGTGGATGGATCACTCGTGGAGGGGAACTATCGCTCCTATGCTCCTAACAGCTTGGATTTGAAGCTGCCTACAGCGCTCATTGAGTCTTGGAACTGGGGAACAACCCCAATTCACAGCGAGTCGATGAAGGCAGCACGAAATCTTGAAACCGTGCAAGGATTCACTTTTAGTAAAATTCAGAATGACTACTCCTTTATCTTTAATGATGACGGCGCTGGTGAGGTCGCCGATCTAGTGGCCATTAGGGAGAGCACAGACGCTATCTATGTCGACCTCTACCACTGCAAGTACTGTCCAAAAAAAGACGGAGTCGCTCGACCTGGCGCACGCGTGGAGGACGTTTATGAGGTTTGTGGGCAAGCATCACGTTCGGTGAAATGGCTGCATACCCATGAAAAATTCTTTGATCGCCTGATGCTCCGATATCAGCAATCATTGTCTAACAATTTCCAGCGAATTCTAAAGGGCACTCCGGAGGACTTGGAACTACTACGAAATAAATGTCATGACCACGAAATGATTTTCAAGTTTGTGATTGTTCAACCTGCCATTTCAGCAGCAAAAATCTCTGCAGAACAGCTTGCTGTACTGGGCACTAGTTACTCCTACATCAAAAGTGTGTCATCTGCAGATGTGAAAGTGATCACCAGCCCCTAAACCGGACCCCGCAGGCTAGATTTTAATTTGGAAGTTTCATCTAACAGAAATACTTGGATGACAACCAAAATATTGCGGCATTTCATCAGCGTCGCTTGAACACAGAACAATATAAAAATTCCCCATGCGTAGCGTGCTACGCCTAACAATGCAGCCTAGGCGCGGGCACCGCCGAGCCTGATTTTTTTCGTAAGAGTTTTGAGGGATTTATCATGCCTGTTTCAATAAAACACTGGGTTGAACTCAGGGAGCTTCCATCGAGTCAGAAATCTGAAATATCTATTTTGCGTAGTAAAAACATAGAACGAGTTTCAATGATTGAAAGCAGATCAGATGAGTTTCATGTCTTGGTTCATGCTCTCCAACAGACTTTCCTTCATTCAACACATGAAACCATGAACGAAGCTCAAACCACCTTGATCGCCCTCGTACGCTCACTAGAAGACTAATTTTTCAAGTTATCACTCAGGCCACCGTGCCCTTGGCTCGTTCAATGAAATAGGAGAGATCTTGAAGATACAAGATATTAACTACATCTGCAAGCAGATGCTCAATATTAATCCTCCCCCCATACTTGATAGTAACGTTCTCAGAATATTGGCTAAATGCGACTCCAAGCTGGAACAGATGTTTATTCTGGGAGCCTATGAATTCATTCGTCAGCGCTGCCCAGCGGCTCCAACGTTATCTACATCCTCAGTCCGCATAGGTGAGCGTACATATGAGGGAATTTGGCTTTGGGAGCCTTGGTTCGCTTGGGATCTCGATGACCTTCCAGAAGACAAGCGCGGCGGGCCGTCGGCGCTCCTCTTTGTTCCTCAATTTCAATCTCCAGAAAAGAATATCACACACGACTTGGCCCTATTCTATGGAGATGATAACGGGAGTCCAAAATGGTTGCTAAAGCACGTGATCGAGATAGATGGGTATGGAGTTCACAAAGACAGAAGAGTTAAAGACGATTTGAGGGACTTCGGCCTTTCTTATAGCGTTTATAGATTCTACGAAGAGACTGACAAGCCGTTAGATTGGTTCAGAAAGATAGTTTATAACGATGCTGAATCCGGTGGTATCTAACCCTTCTATCGGATGGACCCGGCCCTCCAAGCCGCTTCGGGCCTCTCAAACGTTCTCGTGGCAGTCTGCTCTGGATCGAGAGCTAACCACTCGCTAAGAATAGCTAACGATAAGTCAAACGGTTATCGCGATCTATTGCAGCAGCGCATCCAGTGGAGCCTGCAAGCAGCTTGTAGCGCTGGTCCACGATGGATTGCAGCGGCTCGGCCCTCACATCGGCGATGCGCTCGGTCAGGAAGAGATCATCGAGCACCAGCAGATCGGGTGCAATCCAGCCCTTGAGCTGCCGGCCAACCGTAGCGGGCGAACTCGGTGACCGGATATAAGTGGGGCACATCGGGGGCCCGAAAAGCAGCCGTGCTGAATTTTTTCTGGTTTCTTGCGCTTCGCCTCGGTCAAAAGAATATGTGTTTATCTGTCTTGATGCATTTGAAATGCAAAAATTCGATCCTGAGGGATGTAACGCGTTGTGAAGGGGCGCATTCGAAGATGGCGCCGCAGCTCTAACGACTGAGCGCGATGCTTTTATGCACCATGGTCCCAATTACGATTTCGCAGAAGCCCGCATCACTCCGGTACGGCTTTCGATGCTTCCTTAAGTATTTCGCGTCCTCCGTTCGCTGCAATTGCAGCTACAACGATCCCCAATATCAAGTCCGGGATATTTGATCCCAGCCACATGACCAACGCACCGGACAGGACGATGGCACCGTTGACGATGGAATCGTTATTCGTGAAGATTGCTGAGGCCTTGAAGTTCACGTCATCACCTTGGTGACCGCGCAGCAGCCTCAGGCACACCAGATTTAAAGCTGCGTTCGCCGCAGCTATAACCATCATCGCTGGGCCCACAGGCTCCTCGTCCCCGGCAAAGCGGCGTAAAACCTCCACCATCAGCAGCACGGCAAGGCCTATGAGCAAGAAGCCCGACAAACGCGCTGCGCCTACCTTGACCATAGCCGTTCGGCCGACGGCGTACAGGCTGACTGCATAAACCGAAGCATCGGCTAGGTTGTCTAGGCCGGAACCCATGAGTGCGGTAGAGGCAGCCCACATGCCAAGGCCGATGCCGGCGGCGGACTGTGCCAGGTTGATCAGCAACACAGTCCTCAAGATCTTGCGGTCAGCCTCATTATTTACGTCACGCCCGCCAAGTTCGCCGTGTTCGTCTTTTTCAGCCATGCTTGTTCCTTTCGAGTACGCACATCATGAGACCTACAGTGACTGGAGAGTCAAGCGCCAAGCCTAACAACTACTGCGGAGCACTCGGAGCTGGTAGCGACAAAACCGAGGGCAAAGCCGAGAGCGTTGCGCAAAGTTCGGCCGCGCTCCACTATCTCCGACAAAATTTGCGCAGGCGCATTCCGGTGTCGAGCTCGTACAAAGGTACGCCGCTTCGCCCTTCAACCGGCAATAGCACAGCGTGCTCATAGGGCATACGCAGTTTCTCTTGGACTACGCGCGTGGCGGCACGGCCGGATCGCTAGTGCTTGGGGCCAGTGGTGGGGTGGACTCCACTGTCGCCGGGACGGCTCTGCCAACTCGCGGCAGAGCGGCTGCGCATCCTCAGGGATGCAAATTCGCTTCTGCGCGATGCGACTGCCGTATGGAGCATAGGCTGATCAAGAGGACGAAGAGGACGCGCAAAGCTATCCGAGTGAGACGCTGGAGGTAGATATCAAGTCGGCCTCCGACGCAACCCCAGCTAAAGGCCGGCG
Source organism: Comamonas antarctica (assembly GCF_013363755.1). NCBI lineage: Bacteria > Pseudomonadati > Pseudomonadota > Betaproteobacteria > Burkholderiales > Comamonadaceae > Comamonas > Comamonas antarctica. The sequence continues at coordinate 158,280 of NZ_CP054842.1, read as the reverse complement.
GTCTCAAATTCCGCGATGGCAAGAGGACTTGTGCTCGGCAACATCAAGGCGCTCCAGCGGATGATTTCGCAGTATGCGGTAGCGGGAACAACAGGGGGCCTTGTGGTTGGCTCGGACCATGCCGCAGAGGCACTGATGGGCTTTTTTCCAAATTCGGTGACGGAGGGTTTGACCTCAGCCCGCTGGGCGGTCTCACCAAGCGTCGTGTTCGGGCGATGGCTTCGGCACTCGGTGGTGACGAGGTTCTAGCGCATAAGACTCCCACAGCCGACCTGGAATCTTGCGACCACTGCGCCCGGATGAAGTCGCAATTGGCGTCAGCTACGGTGCGATCGACGACTTTCTGGAAAGTAAGCACGTGGACCCGGCAAGCGCAGCAGTCATCTTGGAAACTTACCGTTGCACGGCCCATAAGCGGGCATTACCTGTCGTTCCTTCTACCCTGCATGCCGCGTGAGTCTCAAGCGGGTTCGGCCAGCCCCTTAAGAATTCCGCACTCACGCGCAGTGCGGGCGGTATCGCAGGAACGCCGCAAGTCCGTCAACTCGCGCTCCAGCTCCCGCAACTCCTTGATTTTGGCCCGTACCTGGATGATATGGGAGTCCACCAGCGAGTTCACCTCACCGCAGTCCAACTCGGGCCGATCCCGAAAGCTCAGCAGTTGCTGGATTTCGGCGAGGGTCATGTCCTTGGCTCGACAGCGGCGAATGAACAGCAAGCGCTTGAGGTGGGTATCGTCGTACAGCCTGAAGTTGCCCTCGCTGCGTGCCGGCTCGAGCAGCAGGCCCTCGGATTCATAAAAACGCACCGTCTGCACCAGACAGTCCGCCCTTTTGGCCAGCTCACCGATCCGCAGCATCATTGTTCTCCCCACAAATACTTGACTCTACATCAACTAGAGATTGTTCAATCATGCCATCCGGGGAAAATCCTCGCCAACCAACAGTGAGCGATCCATGAACAAAGACCCGTTAAATACCTGCGGCTGCTCGGGGGGCAATGGCCAACCTGTGACTTTTTCTGAGAAGCGGGCCGGCACGGATATAACTATTTTTCATGTCAGCAACATGGACTGCCGCCGCGAAGAGGGACTGGTGAGATACACGCTAGAAGGGATACCGGGCGTGGAACGAATGGAATTTGACCTTCCTCAGCGCAAACTTACCGTTGAGCACAGCTTGGTTACGGCCGACGCCCTGGAAGACGCATTGAACGCGGTAGGCATGAAGGCGCAAGCCGTCCGAGAAGCGGCGGTCTTGATCACCTACCGCATCGAGAACATGGACTGCCCGAGCGAGGAGAAGATCATCCGCTCGAAGCTGGGTGAGGTCAAAGGGGTCCAGGACCTGGAGTTTGACCTAGCTGGGCGCACTTTGTCGGTCAAGCACCTCGCCGAGTCGCGCACCCAGATTGAGCAGATTCTGGCTGCCATTGGCATGCATGCCAAGGAACAAACCGCCCATCCCGGGGGGACGGTGGCAGCCGTGGCGATGGTCGAGTCCCCGGCGTCTCAGCTTCGGCCAACCGTGCCGACTTCCGCGACACCTGCCGGCGAGCGCGTAACGTACCGGATCGAGAACATGGATTGCCCAACCGAGGAGGCGCTGATCCGCAACCGCTTGGGCAAGGAGCCTGGCGTAACTGCCCTGGACTTCAATCTCATGCAACGGGTACTGGGCGTTCAGCACAACCTTCCCTCGCCAGCGCCGATCGAGAACGCGCTCAATTCCATCGGTATGCGCGCCGAGCGGCTGGATCCGCACACCGTCACCACGCAGCTGCGCATCGCAAAAATGGACTGCCCGACCGAGGAAAGTCTGATCCGAGGCAAGCTGCAAGGCATGCCAGGTGTGCTAGGCCTTGACTTCAACCTGTTGCAGCGCACGCTCACAGTCCAACACGCGCCTGACGCAATCAAGCCAGTGGTCGAAGCGATCGAATCGCTGGGTATGGAAACCGAGGTAGACAAGGCCGATGAGCCGTGCGCTTCTCAGGCATCCGCGCACAAAGCCAGTTGGTGGCCAATGGCAGTCTCCGGCGTCACGGCAGTGTTTGCTGAAGGAGTCTATTGGGCCAACGACGGATTTCACTGGGCAGTGGTCGTGCTCGCCCTTGTCTCGATTTTCACTGGCGGCCTGAGTACCTACAAGAAGGGCTGGATCGCCCTGAAAAACCGTAACTTGAACATGAACGCGCTGATGTCCATCGCAGTCACAGGCGGTATGGCAATCGGCCACTGGCCCGAGGCAGCCATGGTCATGTTCCTCTTTGCGCTGGCCGAAGTGATCGAGGCGAAGTCACTAGACCGCGCACGCAATGCGATTCGCGGACTGATGGACCTAGCACCTGAGACCGCGACCATGCGGCAGCCCGACGGCTCGTGGAAAGAAATGCCCGCCAAGGAGATCGGCAAGGGGGCACTGGTTCGCGTCCGTCCCGGGGAGCGCATTGCACTGGACGGCCTCATCACGGCAGGCCGTTCGGCCATCAACCAAGCCCCCATCACCGGCGAGAGCCTTCCAGTCGAGAAGGCGGAAGGCGACCAGGTGTTCGCTGGCACCATCAACGAGACTGGCTCCTTCGAGTACAAGGTAACTGCTGGCGCAAGCGACTCGACGCTCGCGCGCATCATCCACGCAGTGGAGTCCGCGCAAGGCAGCCGCGCGCCCACCCAGCGTTTCGTGGATCAGTTCGCACGGGTCTACACTCCGGCTGTATTCCTAGTGGCCTTGCTTGTTGCCGTCGTTCCACCACTGGCCTTCGGCGGCGCCTGGTTCGATTGGATTTACAAGGCACTGGTGCTACTGGTGATCGCGTGCCCATGTGCTTTGGTGATTTCCACCCCCGTCACGATTGTCAGCGGTCTTGCCGCAGCCGCTAGGCGCGGCATCCTGATCAAGGGCGGCGTCTATCTAGAGGGCGGGCGCAAACTGAAGGCCTTGGCGCTGGACAAGACCGGCACGCTCACGCACGGCAAGCCAGAGCAGACCGACTTCCTGGCGCTGAGCGGAGATGCCCAGCAGGTGGCCGCCTGGGCTGCAAGCCTCGCTGTGCGTTCGGACCATCCGGTTTCCCAAGCGATTGCTCGTAAGGCGCATCGGGACGGAATCTCGCTGCACGAAGTCGACGACTTCGCGGCGTTGCCGGGGCGCGGCGTGCGGGGCCGCATTGACGGCCGGATGCTGCAAATGGGCAATCACCGTCTCGCGAAAGAGCTCGGCCTCAGCGAGGTCGCGTTGCAATCGCAGCTGGAAGCCCTCGAGCGCCAAGGCAAGACAGCCATCCTGCTGATGAGCGACATCAAAGTGCTCGGCATCTTCGCCGTCGCTGACACGGTGAAGGAAACTAGCCGCGAAGCCGTGGCCGACCTGCAGTCGCTCGGCGTGCGCACGCTGATGCTCACCGGGGACAACCAGTACACGGCTGACGCCATCGCCGCCCAGGTCGGGATCTCCGAAGCCCGTGGCGACCAGTTGCCCGAAGACAAGCTCAAAACCATTGAGAGCCTCATCGGCGATAAGGGCCAAGTAGGCATGGTAGGAGACGGTATCAACGACTCGCCGGCCCTTGCGCGTTCCGACATCGGTTTCGCCATGGGTGCGGCCGGCACAGACACCGCTATCGAGACGGCCGACGTCGCCCTGATGGATGACGATTTACGCAAAATTCCGACGTTCATTCGCCTGTCGCGCACCACCGCCTCGATACTGACGCAGAACATCGTGCTGGCTTTGGGTATCAAGGCGGTTTTCCTCGCGCTGACATTCACGGGTCATGCCACGATGTGGATGGCAGTGTTCGCAGACATGGGAGCCAGCATGCTCGTCGTCTTCAATGGCTTGCGCCTGCTGAAGCTTAAGACGGCATGACGGATATGCAAGTGCCGGCCACCGCAGCACCGTGGACGAAACACTGGCTGTATGACTGGGGTGGTGCCAACTTGGACATCTTCCTTGCCACCCAGCGCGCCTTGTCTGACGGCTGGCTCTGGGTGCCCGAAATCCTGAGCGCGCTCGGCAGCTACTGGGGAGCGCCTGCAGTTGTGCTCTTAATGCTGGTTTGGCGGCGAGCACCGGTCCGGGAGGGGGCAGCTTCGATTGACGTGCCGTTATACAGATTTGCGCTCGGCCTGCCCCTTGCGATTGCCGTTGCTGCAATCTTCAAGACGATTATCGCGCTACCGCGTCCGTTCGTGGTCATGGGAGATGCGGTGTATCGCGCTCACTCCGCACCTGAAAGCCAGTACACGATGCCCAGCGGGCACTCGGTCTACATCGGCGTCCTGACAACAGCACTTTGGCCTTCATTGGGCTGGGCCGGCAGGGTCACTATGTTGGTTTTCGCCGCCGCAGTTGGCTGGTCGCGCATCGTACTAGGCGCGCATTTTCCAATCGACGTGATCGCCGGCCTTGCATTAGGTTGGGCGTGCGTTGCGGCTGCGGGTTCTTGGGCCCAGCGCATGGCGCGAAACGCCCCGATCAAAGGGCGGAACTTGTGAATGTCGCTGCCAAGTCGAGCTGTGCGACATCGTCTGCTTCTACCGTTAATACGCAAATTTGGGGGACTGGTTCGTTTTCGGACGTTCCTCATTCTGACTCTGCTCGCGCCAATCTAGAGCAACGGGCTCTATTCCACACCTCCGCAGTGCCGAACATGAAGTGTCTAAATCGAAGTAAATGATATGAATCATCTCGCCAAAAAATTGCATTGGTATGCGCTTGCGATCGTCGTGTTTATCGCCGATCAGGCTACCAAGAGTTATATCGATGCTACGACCCCGTTAGGTTGGTTGCACAAAGTCACATCTTTTTTTAACCTCGTTCACATGCTTAATCCTGGCGCGGCGTTCAGCTTCCTCGCTGGAGCAGGTGGCTGGCAACGGTGGTTCTTCCTCGGGATCGCTATCGTGGTCTCAGCTTGGCTGGTGTTGCAGCTATACCGCCCGCTGCGAAAACTGGAAGCTCTCTCCTACAGTCTCATCCTGGGCGGCGCCTTGGGCAACGCATTCGACCGGGCGCTGCGCGGTCACGTCATTGACTACCTCGACTTTCACCTGCACGGATGGCACTGGCCTGCCTTTAATATCGCCGACATGGCCATCATGGGGGGTGCGACGGCGCTGGTGATTGCCTCGCTGATGGGTGAGGAGCGTCCTACCGCAGCTAATGAGCCCCGGTAAACCAAGGGCTCCACTGGAAGAAGCAATCGGATAGGCCCTCAATTCCCCACCCACCCAAACAGGTGCACACATCCGATTTAAAGTCCTCTCCCAACCATCAACGCATCGAGGCAGGTTTACGCGCTGCATTGCGCCGCGGACTTGCTGCCTCTGTTGGGCGGCCAAGCTTGAAGACGAATCGGTACGTAGCAATGTGCCCAGGTTCTCCGGGGTGCTGGATAGCGCTGGCAGATTTTCCTTGCCCAGTTGGGTGGCCGGCATGTGGTTGTGTTGACGCATAGCTGTAGCCAATGCCACCCAGGATCCCGCATGCCTTCTAACCACCCTGACGTTCGCGCCCAAGCTTTGGAATCACCCGGATGTAAATCAATTCGCTGACAAGCTCAACCATGGTCTGGGCAACGATGATGGCAGGCAGTATCGGTACCGCACCTGGGACCGCCAACGCGAGGGGCAGCACCACCAGCGAGTTGCGAGTGGCGGCGCTGAAAGCCACGGCCCGCCCTGCGGGTGCATGAAGGCCAAAAGCGCGTGCAACCAGCCAGCCGGCCACCGGCGCGGCCACCGCGAAGGCAATATAGACCGGAATGACCCGGGCTGCCGTGCCTACGGCGGCCCCAAGCTGGGGCATGACGGCCGTAACGACCACAAACAGAACAAGCGCTGTGGCGGGCACTGGCAAAAGTCCGAGGCGCACGGATAAGTGCTCACCTGTGGGGCTGCGAGCCGCCCAAACCTGCAACAACGCAGCCAAAACCAGCGGTACGGCGATTAGCCAAAGGAACGCATCGAAAAACGGGCCAAGTCGAACGAGGTCTGCGGATGCCTCGCCAAGGAATAGCGTGAGGTATGCAGGCAGCAGCAGCATCTGCAGCGCAAGCAAGGCCGGCGTTGCGGCCAACAGCAGCTTGGCATCTGCGCGTCCCAAATGTGAGAAGGTCACCACATAGTCGATACAGGGCGTTAAAAGTACAAAGAGAACGCCTAGCCGAACCAAAGGGTCTTCGGTCAAAAACTGAACCAGTACTGCGACGACGAGAGGAATGACCACGAAGTTCGCGCAAAGCAAAGCAGCCAGAAAACGCACCTTAGTGAACGCCTGACCCAGCTCGGCCATCGGCACTTGAAGGAAGGTCACGAACAGCATGAAAGCCAAAGCGGGGTTGATGGCTTGCTCCAGCATGCCGGTGTTTGGCATGCTGAGAGCGCACACCACGGCAGCGCAAATCGCGATGAAATAGATGGAGACTTGGCGCGTCTCCAGGCGCTCTCGAAGGTCAGTCATCATGGAATGCAAAGCGTGGGATGGCGGTGGGGTCTGGGGCCGGCGCGGGCCGACTTTGTCTGCTGCCAGCTGGATGGCGCAGTGAGTGTACATTTATCTCAACATCTATTGAGATATTGAGATGAAGCGCAGGCCATTTTGTAAACGCAGCATGCGCGACACTCAGAGCCAAGAGGTAACGTCAATGATCAAAGAACAGGAGGCCTTAGATGGCTTCGCGGCAATTGCGCAGGGAACCCGACTGCGCATTCTTCGCATGCTGGTGGTGGCAGGAGCGGATGGCCTGGCGGCCGGCACGATCGGCGAGCAGCTCGGAGGCGCCACATCTTCGCGGGTCTCATTTCACCTGACGCATCTGGAGAGAGCCCGACTGGTGCAAAGCCGACGCGAAGGACGCTCCATCATCTACAGCGCAAAATTCTCCGTGCTGTCGGACTTAGTGGCGTTCTTGATGCATGACTGCTGCCAGGGACATTGCAAGTACTGCGATAGGGCCATCGCGCTTTTCGCTAAATGCGAGGGTCGCCCGAGTGAGTAGAAGCGCCCGCAGATAGCCACTTCTATCGACTGACCATTCGGCCTCAACCCACCATTGGAAACGTTCATTGTCGAATGAAAGAAATCTCAACCCACGATTTCCGCCCCACTCAGCCTGAAAAACAATGCGTCCCATGCTCCGATCAGGGGCTGGGGGCATGCGCAGTGTCACGGCAGTCGGTCTGTCCGGCGTTCAGAAGTATTGACGCCAAATTTTGACGCCCCCGGCAATGACGACTTGCTTGTTTCGGGAATTTCCGCTGCAAAAACGAGACCGTGCTGCCGTGGAAGGCGGCCTTGAGCGATGAAAAACTGATCCACAGCCTGGGCGGAGTAACTCCACCAGATGGGCGATCTCCGCCGGCCATCACACACTCGGCGGGTCCATGAACACAGGCCGTGCGTCATCAGGCTGCCGCATATTGCGCACGCGTTGCAGATTGCAGTTGCGCCATCAACAAGCTCTACTGGCCCAACATGCGTTGCAGTTCTTGCGCCAACGGCAGAATCGTTGGCAGAAAAACCGCAGACTTCAGGTACATCGTTTCAATATTTCAATAGTTGCTGTATTATTGATTTATGCAAGAAATCCAAGTCATACGTTCTCTTTCTGCCTTGGCCCACGAAGCCCGTCTGCGGGTGTTCCGTGCGCTGGTGGTGGCAGGTCCCGATGGATTGACGCCGAGCGCTCTGGCCGAGCAACTGGGCATTGCGCCCAATGCGCTGTCCTTTCACCTCAAAGAACTGTCGCATGCCGAGCTGGTGAGCCAGGAGCGTCAGGGCCGCAACGTCTTGTACCGCGCGGCCTTTCCGGCGATGAACGACTTGTTGGCCTATCTCACAGAAAACTGCTGCCAGGGCGCTGTGTGCACTCCGGCGGATGCCGCTTCCTGCAACTGCTGACGGGAGTCGATGATGAAGCGTTTTCATGTCCACATGACTGTCGGTGATCTGGCCCAGAACATCGCCTTCTATTCCAAGCTCTTTGGCGCCGAGCCAGCGCGCGTCGAAAGCGGCTACGCCAAATGGATGCTGGATGAGCCCCGTGTGAACTTCGCCATATCGACACGGGGTAGCAAGCCGGGGCTGGACCATCTGGGCTTCCAGGTAGACGAAGCCCACGAACTCACCGCCATCAAGGAACGTGCCCAGGCAGCCGACATGACTTTGCTCGATGAGGGAATCACCTTGCTGTTACGCGCGCAGTGACAAGCACTGGATCACCGATCCGCAGGGCATCGCCTGGGAGCATTTTCATTCGCTTGAAAACATTCCCTTGTTCAATGAAGCCGCAGCGGCACCCGTCAAGGCCGGCGCTTGCTGCGCGCCTGGCGCTACTTCTTCCCCTTCCAAATCCTGCTGCTAAAGACCTATGACTGCAACCACCAAACCCCTGAATGTCCTGTTCCTGTGCACCCACAACTCGGCGCGCAGCATCCTGGCTGAAGCCTTGCTCAACGATATGAGTCCGGCACGCTTCAAGGCCTATTCGGCTGGAAGCAGCCCGCGCGCCAACCAGCAGCCCAACCCTCTGGGCCTGCAGGTGCTGCAACGTGCTGGCGTGTCGGTGGAAGGCCTGCGCAGCAAGAGCTGGGACGAGTTCGCGGTGGATGATGCACCGCAGATGGACCTCATCATCACCGTCTGCGACAACGCCGCAGGAGAGGTCTGCCCGATCTGGCCCGGCCATCCGGCTACCGCGCACTGGGGTTACCCGGACCCTTCCGAAGGCGACGAACCAGAAGAAGTCAAGCTGGAAGCCTTTCGCCAGACCATGCACATGATGCGTCGCCGCCTGGAGTTGCTGGTCAATCTGCCCGCTGACAAGCTGGAAAAGGCTCGGCTGCAGGGCACGGCCCGAGAGCTTTCCGCCCACTGAACCCCTGCGCCGTCATCCTCGATCCCCTCCTGTCAACCCATTGCACTCCGGCATGATGCTTACTGCTGTCCTGATCTTTGTTTTCACCCTTGTGTTGGTTATCTGGCAGCCGCGAGGATTGGGTATTGGCTGGAGTGCTTCTCTAGGTGCTGTGGTAGCGCTACTGCTCGGCGTGGTGCACCTGGCAGACATTCCGATCGTCTGGAACATCGTGTGGAACGCCACAGCCACTTTTGTGGCGGTGATCATCATCAGCCTGCTGCTGGATGAAGCCGGCTTCTTTGAATGGGCGGCGCTGCACTTTGCCCGCTGGGGTGGCGGCAAAGGCTCCAAGCTTTTTGCGTTCATCGTGCTGCTCGGTGCGGCGGTGTCGGCACTGTTCGCCAATGACGGTGCCGCGCTGATTCTCACGCCCATAGTGATGGCCATGCTCGTGGCCCTGGGTTTTTCGCCGGTAGCCACGCTGGCTTTTGTCATGGCCGCAGGCTTCATTGCCGACACCGCCAGCCTGCCGTTGATCGTGTCCAACCTGGTCAATATCGTGTCCGCCGATTTCTTCAAGATTGGCTTCAACGAATACGCGGCCGTGATGGTGCCCGTCAACATCGCTGCGGTGCTGTCCAGTCTGGCGGTACTGATGCTGTTTTTCCGGCGCGACATTCCTGCGACCTACGATCTCACCCAGCTCAAGCGCCCTGCCGACGCGATTCGGGATCTTCCAACCTTTCGCGCTGGCTGGGTCGTGCTGGTATTGCTGCTGGTGGGCTTTTTTGCACTGGAGCCCCTGGGGGTGCCGGTCAGCGTCGTCGCGGGTGCAGGCGCCGCCTTGCTGCTGGCGGTCGCTGCGCGCGGATCGGTCATTTCCACGCGCAAGGTACTGCATGGCGCGCCTTGGCAGATCGTGGTGTTCTCCCTGGGCATGTACCTGGTCGTTTATGGCTTGCGCAATGCCGGGCTGACCGATGACATCGCGTCGCTGCTGAACATTTTTGCGCAGGGCGGCGTATGGGGAGCGGCCATGGGGACCGGCCTTCTCTCGGCCCTGCTGTCTTCCGTGATGAACAACATGCCGACCGTATTGATCGGCGCCTTGTCCATTGATGCGTCGGGTGCCAGCGGTGTCGTCAAGGAAGCCATGATCTACGCCAATGTGATTGGCTGCGACCTGGGCCCCAAGATCACTCCCATCGGCAGTCTGGCCACGTTGTTGTGGCTGCACGTTCTGGCCAAGAAAGGCACCACGATTGGCTGGGGCTACTACTTCAAGGTCGGCGCCGTGCTCACCGTTCCGGTGCTCCTCGTTACCTTGGCAGCTCTCGCATTGCGCCTGAGCCTATTCGCTTGAATCCACACCTTGTACGGACCCGGCATGAACACGATCACGATCTATCACAACCCCGCCTGCGGCACGTCACGCAATGTGTTGGCATTGATCCGCAACAGCGGCGAAGATCCCACCGTCATTGAATACCTCAGGACGCCTCCCGACCGCACCACTCTGGAGCGGCTTGTGGCGGACCTGGGAATTCCGGTGCGTGAGGTCCTGCGGCAAAAAGGTACTCCGTTCGATGAGCTCGGCTTGGCGGACCCGAAGTGGACCGACCCTCAGTTGATCGACTTCATGCTCCAGCACCCGATTCTGATGAACCGCCCGATTGTGGTGACGCCGCTGGGAACACGCCTGTGCCGGCCATCGGAGGCCGTGCTGGACATCCTGCCTCAACCCCAGCAAGGGGCTTTTTCCAAGGAAGACGGCGAAGCCGTCATCAACGCCAAAGGACAACGTGTTGCAAAGCACTGATCTACCGAACCTCGACACCTTGTCATTCGATGCGCCTGACTTGGCGCGCCTGCTGCCAGAGACACGGTCAACGCATGCGCCTCGCATCCTGCTGCTGTACGGATCTGCCCGTGAACGCTCCTTCAGCCAGCTGCTGACCGAAGAGGCGGCCCGGCTGCTGCGCAAGATGGGCGCCGAGCCCCGCATTTTTGATCCGCGCGGGCTGCCGCTGCCCGACGACGCGCCGGACAGCCATCCCAAGGTCCGGGAATTGCGTGAGCTGGCGCAATGGGCGGAAGGCATGGTTTGGACCTCTCCGGAGCGCCATGGCGCCATGACCGGCATCCTCAAAGCCCAGATCGACTGGATTCCGTTGTCGATGGGTGCTGTTCGACCGACCCAGGGCAAGACCTTGGCCTTGATGCAGGTCTCTGGGGGCTCGCAGTCTTTCAATGCCGTCAACCAGATGCGCGTGCTGGGTCGCTGGATGCGCATGCTCACCATCCCCAATCAGTCGTCGGTGGCCAAGGCGTTCATGGAATTTGATGAGGCCGGTCGCATGAAGCCTTCCTCGTACTACGAACGGGTGGTGGATGTGATGGAGGAGCTGGTGAAGTTCACCCTCCTGACCCGTGACTGCGCAGACTACCTGGTAGACCGCTACAGCGAACGGCGGGAAACCGCAGAAGCGCTGTCCCGTCGGGTCAACCAACGCAGCATCTAAATACCGCCATGCTTGAACGCCGCATGCACGTAACCGTCATGCTCGGTGTGGCACAAACACTATCGTGGGCGTCGTCGTACTACCTGCCAGCCGTTCTGGCTGAGCCGATAAGTCGTGAGGTCGGCATCGCCTACTCCACAGTGTTTGCAGCGTTCTCTGTCGCGCTGCTGGTGGCGGCGGCCACGGGGCCGGTCGCGGGAAGGCTGATCGACCGATTCGGTGGTCGCCCAGTGTTGATCAGCAGCAACCTCGTATTTGCCGCAGGGCTGATTATTTTGAGTCAGGCCACACAAGCCAGCCATGTTTTCCTGGGCTGGGCCGTGATGGGCATTGCCATGGGCGGGGGCCTGTACGAGGCCGCTTTTGCCACCGTCGTGCGCCTGTATGGCCAGGATGCTCGCCGCGCTATCACGGGCATCACGCTCTTGGCCGGCTTTGCCAGCACCCTGGGGTGGCCGCTTTCCAGCTACCTTGCACACGATTTTGGCTGGCGTGAGGCGTGCATGACTTGGGCGCTGCTTCACCTTGTTCTGGGACTGCCGCTCAACCTGCTTTTGCCACAGATGGCAGCGCTGACCGGAAAAGAGCACAGCGATGGCGAACAGACAAAGGCAGACGTCCCGCCAAATAGCGGAGCCCAACCTCGCCGGCATATCGCCTATCTGATGGCCTATGTGTTTGCGGTATCTTGGTTCATCAGCACGGCCATGGCAGCCCACCTCCCTCAGCTTCTGCAGAGCACGGGCGTGGCGTGGCGGTGGCAGTCGCCATTGGCGCTGCTGCGCTGGTCGGTCCGGCACAGGTGGCAGGGCGTCTGGTGGAGTACGGATTCCTGCGAAACGCCCACCCACTGCTGTCCGCAAGGCTGGCAATTCTTGCGCATCCTGTTGCGGCCATTTCACTGGGGCTTATGGGTGCTCCTGGCGCCAGTCTTTTTACCATCGTGCATGGGCTTGGGAATGGAATCCTGACCATTGCCGTGGGCACGCTGCCGCTCAAAGTGTTTGGCGCTCAGGGCTATGGCCAGCGCCAAGGCTGGCTGATGGTGCCTGCGCGCATTGTGCAGGCCGGCTCTCCGTTTCTCTTCGGCCTGGTCATGTCTCGGTGGGGCTTGGGATCGCTCTGGGTCACTTCGCTTCTGGGTCTGAGCGCTTTTCTGGCACTGTGGGCGATGTACGTCCACATGTCGAAGCCGCCGATCAGCCCATAACCACAGCCACGTGGCATGGCTCCTGTCTTGTGGTCTATCCCCGCATTGACGACCTCTGTCGCGCGCTTAGTGCGCATTTGAATAGGTCAAAAGTAGCGGCGGTCATGGCGCATGGGTGTGTCTTTGGCGATCCCCTCTTGCTGCTGAGCATCCCGGCGTTCCGCCGGCGGGCTCTCGGTCTTCGCCCCGCGCCGCGTTGTGCGGCGCAGCCGTTTCCGGCTTCGATCCCTGATGCCTTCGGCCGTTCCGGCCTGCGCGCTTCGCTTGCGCTCCAGGGGATCGTCCTGCGGACCATCCCCGCCGCACGTTGTTTGGCGCCCCTGAAGTACCGCCGACCAGGCTGCGCCTGATCGGGCAGGCACCAGCCAGGCATGCCTGCGGCATGCAGCGGCGCTCGCCGCGCGGCGTTGATTCGGCGCAGCGACCTGGTCTGTAGGCCGCTGGCCGTCTTTCCCCAGTTCATCGCCTTTTCCGCGACCGTAGCCAGCGGTGCCTGGCCGTCAAGGCGCGCAGGGCCGAGTCCTCGGCTAGCGCCTGCGGGCCGCACCTACCCTGCGCTTGCCTCCTTGACGGCCAGTCACTCGCTGGCTTCGGTTTACGCGGGCGATGAACTCAGGAAAGACGGCGGCAACAGGACCGGCCCAGGTCGCTGCGCCGAATCAACCAAAGCCACAACCGGCTCCGAATCTTGGAATCCGGTCAGCCTTGGAACCACAGCAGCCAACCCAGGAGAAAGACCATGCAACTCGCATCACGTTTCGCTTCCCACTCCCCCGCCCTGCGCAGCGACTGCCCGCTGTCCGATGCGCAAATTCGCGAGGTGGCACCCTCTATCTTTGCGGAGGAAAAGCACGCCAGCCGGTCAGATCGATACCGCTACATTGCGACCAGCGCGATTCTTTCGGAACTGCGCAAGGAAGGGTTTCAACCTTTCATGGTGTGCCAGACCTGCGTGCGCGACGAAGGCAAGCGCGAGCACACAAAGCACATGCTCCGGCTGCGCCATGCCGATCAGCTCAATGGTGCCGAGGCCAATGAAATCATTCTGCTGAATTCCCACGACGGCAGCAGCAGCTACCAGATGCTGGCGGGCATGTTCCGATTCGTCTGCAACAACGGCCTGGTCTGCGGCGATGTCATGGCCGATGTGCGAATTCCCCACAAGGGCGATGTCATCGGCCAGGTGGTGGATGGCGCCTTTGTCGTTCGCGATGGCTTCAAGCTGGTCGACGAGCACCGCGATGCCATGCGCGCCACCACGCTGACCGCGGGCGAACAGGAAGTGTTCGCCCAGGCCGCGCTGTCTCTGAAGTACGAGAGCTTGGCCACGCCCGTGCCCATCACACCAGCGCAACTTTTGGTGCCGCGCCGCCTCGAAGACGATAGCCCTGATCTGTGGAGCGCCTATAACCGCGTGCAAGAGAATCTGACCCAAGGCGGCCTGCATGGACGTACGGCGACCGGGCGCAGACACAGCACACGGCCTATTCAGGGCATTGACCAGAACCTGAAAATCAACCGCGCGTTATGGATCCTGGCCGAAGGGATGAAACAGCTCAAGGGCTGATGGATGCATGAAGGAAGAGGCCATAGCCTCTTCATAAACCGGCCATCCTCCACAGGCACTGCGCCGATAAGCCGCGGCGCAGGCAACCAGCGATTAAGCCCGCGCAATCGGAATCTCGGCCAGCACCGTGGTGTAGCGCGGGGTCCTGCGCTCCTGCTTCATCTTCCAGTCGGACGCCGCAGCGGCTGTGTCCCCGGTGCTTCCCACATGCACCGTGGCCTTGCCCCAGCGCCCGTTGATGCGGTCCATGATTTCCATCAATGGGCCTTGATCACGCGCTGCCGCAGTTTCGGTAAAAAGTAATTCGCGCTGCGCAACTGCGGCCGATCCCAGATCCAGCAGCATCACCCCGGCCTTGGCCAACTGGTAGCCCGGCGCGTAGATGGAGCGCAGGCCGGCCACGGCGGCTCCGACCAGCAGCTTGGTGTCGGCGGTCGGCGGCTGCAGTTGAATCGTTGCCGATTGGTAAAAGCGCGGTCCGGGCCGAAACGGGGAGGTGTGCGCGAAAACCTGCAGCGCGCCTGCGCGCTGGCCGCCTTGGCGCAGTTTTTCCGCGGCGCGCGTCGCGAACTCGCTCACGGCTTCGATCAGGGGCGGCAGCGCGGTTACCGCCTGGCCAAAACTGCGCGTACAAGCGATCTGCTGCTTTGGCGCTGGGGCCTCGTCCAGGCTGATACAACTCGTTCCCTGGAGTTCGCGCACGGTGCGTTCGAGCACTACGCTGCCCACGGTTTTGGCCTTGGTTGCGGGCATCTGGGTCACGTCCCAAGCCGTTAGCACCCCCTGCTCCGCCAGCTTTGCGGCGATCCGGCGGCCTATGCCCCAGACTTCCCCGGCCGGTGTGCGTTGCAAAATGTCCTGTTGGGTGACCGTGTCCATTTCCGCCCAGTTGCAGACCTGGGCAAGCTCCCTTGGGTAGCTGCCCAGCTTGCGCTCGGCGTCCTTGGCCACATGGTTACAGAGCTTGGCCAGGGTCTTAGTCGGCGCCAGGCCGACACAGGTCAGCAGGCTGGTCCAGCGATAAATGCGCGAGCGGATGGCACGGGCGCGGTTTGTTATATCGACGATGCCTTCCAAATCACCAATGAAGCTCTCGTCGATGCTGTAGATTTCCTGCAACGGGCCCAGGCCGGCCGCCAGGCTCATCATCCGGTCGCTGAGGTCGCCATAGAGTTCGAAGTTGGCCGACAGGCACACCAGCCCGGCCGTTTGCTCCAAGCCACGGATCTGATAATACGGCTGGCCCATCTTGACTCCCAGCGCCTTGGCTTATCTGTTACGTGGAATGTCTGACTGACTGCCGTGCCCAACTGGAGTAGCTTAGGCAATCACAGGAGGCACTATGTCTACAGAACCTTGGCGTGCGTTGGCGAACCTCTGCAGCGATGCCCGAGCGTACGCGTGGGTGTCCCTGCAGGTTGATCTGCTAAGAGCTCCCAATACCGTCGCCGCCTACGCGCGCGGGCTGGATCACTACCTCGGTTTCTGTCGACGGATGGAGGTGAGCGTCATAAGTGTTGGGAGTGCTCAGATCGCTGCTTACGTGCGAGAACTGGCTGGGCGCTCCTGTGGCGTGGAGGTACCTTCCAGCACCGCTTCCGCTCTTGCCAATGCTTCGATCCGCCATCGGCTCACCGTCGTCCGGTTGTTCTATGACTACTTGGTCGAAGAGGGTGTGCGAACAACGAATCCTGTCGCGCGCGGTCGACGCGGACCCGCTTCCGGTGGCTTCGGTGTCGGACAACGCGGCCTAATCCCCATTCAGCGGCGGCTTCCCTGGATTCCCGACGATTCGGATTGGCAGGCTTTACTGTGCACGGCGTGCAGCGAGCCAATCCGCAACCGCTTGATGCTCGCCCTTGCGTATGACTGCGCGCTGCGTCGGGAGGAACTGTGTTCGCTTGCCACGGGAGACATCGATCCGGCAAGACGCCTGCTTCGCATTCGGGCCGAGACGACCAAGACCCAGCAGGAGCGAATTGTTCCCTACTCGGTGGTGAGCGCAGAGCTCTACGTGGCCTACCTTGCCGAACGTCGTCGCTTGGGCAGCCCGCGAGGACCGTTGTTCCTATCGGAGTCCTCACGCAATCGAGCGACGCCTCTGACCAAGTGGACTTGGTCGAAAGTAGTACACAGGCTCGCGTTGCACGCCGGGGTGCCCGCACTGACGACCCACAGCTTCCGTCACCTCTGCCTGACGGACCTGGCACGTGCTGGCTGGGACATCCAGGAGATCGCCCGTTTTGCCGGCCATCGCTGCATTCAATCGACCTTGCTCTACATTCATCTGAGCGCGCGTGATCTCTCAGACAGGTTTACGCGCAGCATGGCTGCGGTCCATGAGGCACGACTGGACCAACTCCGGGGAGGCTCAGCATGAGCAATGTGGCGAACGCGATCGCGCCGGCGAATGCGATACCGCAAAAGTCGTTTTCGCTCAAGGAACACAGCCCTGTGCTTACTGCCAACGAGCGTGCGGCACTGGAGGTGCTTCGCGTGCACTTCGCTAGCCATGGACGGCAATGGCCCACAGCGTCCCGTAAAGCACTGGCGCGACTGTTATGCCCGCTTTACGAACTGCTGGAACGCATACCTGCTGCAAAGGCGCCATGCAATTCTGTGATTCACCTTGTGATTGTCGAGATGCAATACCGCGGTATCGCCTACTGGGGATGGTCCACCGATGACTGGCTCGACGTGATGTGCAGCAGCGAAGCGGCCTTCCGAAGTCGCTACGGGGGCAACGGCAACTGCCGACAGTACGTCATCGCAGTGGCCTATCTCCTGTGCGGCTTTGATCGGATCACGGAGATTGGACGCTTCTTCCCGTACCGCCTCGCGATCAAGGTGTTCGGACGCGAGGCCGTAGAGCACGCCAACCGCCAAGTTTTCGACGAGATGAGTAAGGTCGGTTTCAAGTCGGTCCATCGGCCCAGCGTTTCGAATGCGCTCTATACCGCGCTGCTCATCCAATGCAGTCCGTGTATCGAAGACCTGACCCTTCATACATTGCAGCAAGTTGCTCGGACCGGTGCGGCATTCATTCGCAGTGGGGTTGCAACACTCTCTCGGACATTGGTGCGTTTGAAGTTGCTAGCGCATGGCTTGGATCACCGCGTCAACGATCGTCGCCGTCCAGTAGACGAGTACCGTGCGACCGACGGTATCCCAGATGAGTGGCTGCAGTGGTGCGAGCGTTGGAGAGCCACTGCCGTACGAGCTGCCTCCTCGATCACGGGAGACTATTACGCGCTGTTGAAGTGTGGTCGCTGGATCGCCGAAATACATCCTGAGATCAATAGCCCTGCCGACTGGACTCGCGCGACGGCGCTGGAGTACGTGGCGACTGTTGCCCGAATGACGATTGGCCAATGGTCGAATCCCGGTGGCATGTACCTGAAGCAGCGTGGTGGCCCGCTCAAGCCTGCTGCTAAGGCTTCGCATCTGCGTAGCGTTCGCAGCTTCTTCCGTGACCTTCAGGAATGGGAGTGGATCCCCCAACGCTTCGATCCAGTGCGCGCGCTCGGGTTGCCGCGCGCCGTCGGTGTACTGATCGGACCCCAGCCACGCGTCGTGGCCGACGACGCGTGGGCAAAGCTAATGTGGACGGGTCTCAATCTGAGTGAAGAAGATTTGAAACCTACCCCAAGTCGGCAAGGCTGTGCCGATCAACCAACACGCTATCCAATCACGATGATTCGGGCCCTGGCAGCACTCTGGCTGTTCGCAGGACTACGCCGCGACGAATCGCTGCGGCTGCGGATCGGTTGTATCCGCTGGCAACCAGGCCCCCATGATGTGGCTGCTTCACCGACGTGTTGTCTCGACGTGCCCGTCAACAAGACGTCCACCGCCTTCACGAAGCCGGTTGATGCCGTCGTGGGCCATGCAGTCGAGGCCTGGGAACGAGAGCGCTTGCCTCATCCGAGCATGACCGATGCTAAGACGGGTAGCGTGGTGGATTATCTATTTGTGCATCGCGGAAGGCGCGTTGGCGGGGCATACCTAAACCGAGCTCTCATTCCGCTGTTGTGCAGGAAGGCCGGCATACCACTGGAAGACGCACGCGGGCGCATCACCAGCCACCGCGCGCGCGCCACCATTGCAAGCCAGCTCTTCAATGCCAGGGAGCCGCTGGGTCTATTCGAGCTGCAGGCCTGGCTCGGCCACGCTTCACCTCAATCCACCCAACACTACGTCACGGTGACACCGACTAAGCTCGCGGGTGCAATCGAGCGGGCTGGGTACTTCGAGCGCAACTTGCGCACGATCGCCGTGCTCGTCGACCAGGATGCAGTGCGCAGCGGCGCAGCTGCCCGGGGCGAGCCCTGGCGTTACTATGACCTCGGACACGGGTTATGCACCTACGACTTCTTCGATCAATGTCCACACCGGATGGCATGTGCCAAATGTTCGTTCTATCTGCCCAAAGAATCAGCCAAGGCCCAGGCGCTCGAAGCGGGAGCGAATCTCACGCGCATGCTTCAGGAGATCCCCCTGCAAGACGCAGAGCGTGCTGCGGTTGAAGATGGCATCGAAGCAATGGAAAAATTGGTCGACAGCCTGAGCGACACCATTACGCCTGATGGACGGACACCGAATGCCATCAAAAAGACAGGGCGACCATGATCAAGGCGACAGCACAAACCGTTCATTTCGCGCCGCGCAAGCGCAGTGCGTTGAAGATGACCGAGACTGAACTCAGGCTCATTGCCAATGCCGCGATCATCGGAGACAGCAACCAGCCGGTCAACGGATAGAGCACGCCGGCAGCGATCGGTATGCCGATGCCGTTGTAGACAAAGGCGAACATCAAGTTCTGCCGCATGTTGCGCACGGTGTCGATGGAAATCTCACGTGAGACGGCGATGCCGCGCAAGTCCCCCTTGACCAGGGTGATCTGTCCGCTGTTCATCGCTACATCGGTGCCGGTACCCATCGCAATGCCAATGTCGGCTTTAGCCAGCGCCGGGGCATCGTTGATGCCGTCCCCGGCCATCGCGACGACATGACCTTCCTTCTGCAGTTTTTCCACCAGTGCCAGCTTGTCGGCGGGCTTGACTTCGCCGTGCACTTCATCGATGTGCAGCCTGGCGCCGACGGCCTTGGCCGTGGTGAGGCCATCGCCAGTAGCCATGACGATGCGCAGACCGCTGTCGTGCAATGTCTGGATGGCTTCAGGTGTGCTGGCCTTGATGGGGTCGGTCACGGCCAGAATGCCCGCGAACTTACCATCACCGGCCAGATGCATGATGCTGGCTCCTTCGCCGCGCAGGCGTTCGCCTTCGGCTTTCAAGGCGGCCAGGTCGATGCCCTCCTGTTCCATGAGCGCGGTGTTGCCCAACGCCAGCCGCTGGCCTTCAACGGTGCCCCGCACCCCAATACCGCTGCCTGAATCGAAGTCGATCGGCTTGGACAGCTGCATATTTTTGGCGCGTGCCGCGCTGACGATGGCGTGGGCCAGCGGATGCTCGCTGCCTTGGTCCAGACTGGCTGCCAGACGCAATACCTCATCGGGCATGTAGCCCGTGGCCGCAATGACGGTATCGAATGTCGGTTTACCTTCTGTCAGGGTACCTGTTTTATCCACGATCAAGGTATCCACTTCACGCATCCTCTCGATCGCGCCAGCATCGCGGAACAGCACACCTTGCGTGGCAGCACGACCCGTGGCCACCATCACCGACATCGGCGTAGCCAGCCCCAGCGCACAGGGGCAGGCGATGATCAGCACTGCGACGGCGTTGATCAGGCCGAACACCCAGCTGGGCTCGGGACCAAACAGGCCCCAGATGAAGAAGGTGGCGACAGCAATCAGTACCACCACGATAACGAACTTGCCGGCCACCACGTCGGCCATGCGCTGCATCGGTGCCTTCGAGCGCTGGGCATTGGCCACCATCTGCACGATCTGCGACAGCACGGTCGCTGCACCGACTTTTTCCGAACGCATGACCAGGGCTCCGCTGGTGTTGAGCGTGGCGCCGATCAGCTGATCACCCAAGCGTTTGGTCACCGGAACGGGCTCGCCAGTGAGCATGGATTCATCGACCGCGCTGCGGCCTTCGGTCACCACGCCATCAACGGGTACTTTTTCGCCGGGGCGCACGCGCAGCAGATCGCCGACATGGACATGGTTCAGCGGCACGTCCTCTTCGCTGCCATCGGCATTGATACGCCTTGCGGTCTTGGGTGCCAGTCCGAGCAAGGATTTGATGGCCGCAGAGGTTTGTGAGCGCGCCTTCAATTCGAGGATCTGGCCCAGCATCGTCAGCGAAATAATGACCACGGCGGCTTCGAAGTACACGGCCACGCGCCCCATGGAAACGAACGATGCGGGAAACACGCCCGGCGCCAACGTTGCAACGACGCTGTAGGCAAAAGCGGCCATCGTGCCCAGGCTGATCAGCGTCCACATGTTCGGGCTGCGATGGACGATGGACTGCCAGCCCCGCACGAAAAAGGGCCAGCCGGTCCACAACACCACGGGCAGCGAAAGTAGCAGTTCTATCCAGGTCTGGGTCGCCATGGCGAACCAGCCTAGGCGATGGCCGAACATGGCCAGGATAGCAACGATCAGCGTGAGGGGGAGCGTCCCCCAGAAGCGGCGCTGAAAATCGCGCAGTTCGCTGTTGTCTTCTTCGTCCAGGGGGATGATGGGCTCTAGCGCCATGCCGCACTTGGGACAGTTGCCGGGATGGTCCTGCCGCACCTCAGGGTGCATAGGGCAGGTGTAGATGCTGCCTGCAGGGGCACCCTTTGGCGCTGCGGCAGAAGCCGCCGCAAGCTGTTCTTCCGCAGAATGACCGTGATGATGGTGGCCATGCGCCGCCTGGCCTTCGAGCACCAGATCCATCTGGCACTTGGGGCAGCGACCCGGGTGCTCCTGCCGCACTTCTGGATGCATGGGACAGACATAGAAAATGTCGGAATGCACGGCCTCAGACTCCGTGTCATTGGTTGCATGCAAAGCATCTGCTGCCGCTGGAGCCCCATCCAAGGCAGCCGAGCCCCTCGTGCCGTGATGATGTAGGTGATTGCTCATGTCAATGCCTTCGTGGAGTTTGACTCGACTCTGGACCTTGCCATGGTGGAAGGTCAAGCCTGCTTCTGGGACGTCGAACCTGGCTTGCACCAGGAGGGTGCCAAGTGTGGCCGCTGGGATGGTGCGGCGGCGCAGGAAGCAAGCCATCCCAACCATGATCACGCCAGTTGGGTTTGTCGTTCGCGCTCGGGTGATGCGCAGACAAATCGCTGGTCCACTCCATGAGCTGGCTGCGGTCATGTTCGATGGCGCGGCCAGTGCATGGTGAGGGCACGATCAGCGTGCGGGTTGGATATCGGTGACGATCATCTTCCCCCCCTCCTGGACGACCATGAACTTCACTTTGTCGCCAAGCTTCAGGTTGGACAACAGATTTTTGTCCTTGGCGGTAAAGACCATGGTCATGCCGGGCATATCCAGATGCTGGATGTCGCCATGCTTGATGGTGACCTTGCCGTTATCCAGATCAACTTTCTTGATCTCGCCATCGGTCAGGGACGTCGACTGAGCCGCTTCTGTTTTGGCAGGCTCCATGGTTGCCTGGGCAAAGCTGCTCATGGGCAGCGCTGCGCCCAAGGCCACGGCGGAAATGGCAAGAATTTGTTGGATGATGTTCATGATGACCTCACGAGTACGAGTTGAAGACTTCCACTGATCCATCTTTTTGGATCAGCAGCACTTTGTAAGGATCGCGTTGACCGCCGTAAGCCGGTCCGTCCATCCCGGGCGAGCCGATGGGCATCCCCGGCACGGCTAAACCGAGCGCCTTGGGTTTTTCCTTGAGCAAGCGCCGAATATCGGCAGCAGGCACGTGGCCCTCGATCACATAGCCTTGCACAAGAGCGGTATGGCACGAGCCGTGTTTTTGCGGCATGCCCAGCCGGCTGCGCATCGCGCCGTTGCCCTGGTCGATCACGCTGGCGGTAAAGCCGTTTTGCTGCAGATGGACTATCCAGTCTTTACAGCATCCGCAGTTCGGGTCTTTCCAGACCTGAATGGCAACGGATTGCAGCGCGGCAACGGATTGCAGCGCGGCAACGGCGGGCAGCGCGCTCGAGCCAAGGAGCACGGTTCCCAACAGCAATCTGCGTCGCTGAGGACTCATGAGAGAAGCTGACGATGACATGGAGTGGATTCCTGGTTCGACGCGCTGCAATGGGGGATTACTTCTTGCCAACTTGGACAGCGCCCTTCATGCCGGCTTCATAGTGACCAGGCATCAGGCAGGCAAAGTTCACACCGCCCGCCTTGGTGAACTGCCAGACGATTTCGCCCTGCTTGCCAGGCTGCAACGTCACTTTGCTGGGTTCGTCATGCTCCATTTCAGGGAACTTCTTCATCTGTTCCAGGTGCTCCAGCAGTTCTTTCTCTGTACCCAGGCTGAGTTCGTGCTTGACCTGTCCGACGTTCTTGACGATGAAGCGCACGGTTTCGCCCTGTTTGACCTGAATGTTCGACGGCGTGTAACGCATGTTGTCGCTCATTTCGATGGTGATGGTGCGGCTGGCCTTGGCGACGACGCCGGGTTTTCCAATCGCTGTTTCACCCCCGTCACCGTGGCCACCTGCATGGGTGCCGCTAGCGAAGGCTGCCCCCGATGCGGCCAGTGCAGCCATAGCGAAGAGTTGAGGAATAGTGGATTGCGTGAATTTCATGGATGGGTTCTCGTTGAAAATTGAAGGAAAACTCAATGCTCGCCATGCGATGTAGGCTTGCGCACCTTGACTTCGGTCGGCGTTGCAGGCTTGCGAACGCGCGGCATGGACTGGCCACCCTCTGCGCTGAAGCGCGCGGGCTCGGCCATCGGGCCGGTGTACTCATGCGCGACCGTGCCTGCCGGATGCTTGAACCAGCCGGGGTCCTTGTAGTCGCCGGGCTTCTGCTCCCTGCGCACCTTGAGCACGCTGAACATCCCGCCCATCTCCACCGATCCGAACGGCCCCTGGCCGGTCATCATGGGCATGGTGTTGTCAGGGATTGGCATTTCCATCTCGACCATGTCAGACATGCCGCGTTCGCCCATGACCATGTAGTCCGGGATGAGCTTGTTGACTTTCTTGGCAAGGCCGCTGTGATCCACGCCAATGAGTGTGGGAACGTCGTGGCCCATGGGGTTCATGGTGTGGTGGCTCTTGTGGCAGTGGAAGGCCCAATCGCCTTCCTCGTCGGCCACGAACTCGATCTGGCGCATCTGGCCCACAGCCACGTCGGTGGTTACTTCATGCCACCGCGTGCTCTTGGGCGTGGGGCCGCCATCGGTGCCCGTGACCAAGAACTCATGACCGTGCACGTGCATCGGATGATTGGTCATGGTGAGATTGCCCATACGAATCCGAACCTTGTCATTGAGGCGGACATTCAAGGAATCGATGCCTGGAAAGACGCGGCTGTTCCATGTCCACAGGTTGAAGTCCGTCATTTCCGCGACCTTGGGTGTTGCGGCCCCTGGTTCAATGTCATACGCACTGAGCAGGAAGCAGAAATCCCGCTGCACTTCGTCGATCAGGGGGTGCTTGGCTTTTGGGTGCGTGACCCAGAAGCCCATCATGCCCATGGCCATCTGTACCATCTCGTCCGCATGCGGGTGGTACATGAAAGTGCCGGGGCGGCGCGCCACGAACTCGTAGACAAAGGTCTTGCCAGCTGGGATGGCCGGCTGTGTAAGGCCGGTCACCCCATCCATGCCGTTGGGCAGGCGTTGACCATGCCAGTGGATACTGGTGTGCTCGGGCAACTTGTTGGTGACGAAAATGCGCACGCGGTCGCCTTCCACCACTTCGATCGTGGGGCCGGGGCTCTGACCGTTGTAGCCCCACAAATGGGCCTTGAAGCCCGGCGCCATCTCGCGCACCACCGGCTCGGCCACCAAGTGAAACTCCTTGACGCCTTGGTTCATGCGCCACGGCAGCGTCCAGCCGTTGAGTGTGACCACCGGGTTGTAGGGCCGCCCCGAGTTGGGCACCAGAGGGGCCATGGTGTTCGGGCTGGTCTGGATCACCGGCTCGGGCAATGCCGCCATGGCCACGCGGCTCACCGTGCTGGCCGCGACCGCTCCGCCTGCGATGCCTGCATATTTGAAAAAATCTCTTCTGGATGTCATGACATGAATCTTTGCTTTAGTGGCCCGCATCGCCCGCGCTGGGCGCGCTGGACGTGACTGACAACGTGGTGTTGGTGGGGCGCCCGATTACGGATGCCTGTATGGCGGCATCGGCCAGCCAGAACTGTTGCTGCGCATCAATGGCGGCCGTGACGGCGCTGACCTGATCGCGCGCGTCGGCCAATAGCTCAAAGACGCTGATCAGCATGCCGTTGTAGCGAAGCTGGTTTTCCTCCGAGATCACCTTGCGCAGGGGTACGATTTCGTCGCGGTGGTGACGCGCCACGTCATAGGCCGTGCGATACGCTGAATAACTTTCGCGCAGGCTGGAGCCGGCAGAGCGCACCGTGGCTTCGAGCTGGTTGGCCGCCGCCAGGGTTTGGGCATTCATTGCGTCTCGCTGCATCCCGCCCCAGTCGAAAATGGGGAGGCGTACTGCGATTTCCCAGCCGCGTGCGGTCGAACGCGTGCCGTCGGCTCGATCAAAGCTGGTATTGCGGCGCCCCTCCAGTTCGATGTCGGTGAAACTGGTCACCATGTTCATTCCCTGGGCCTTGGCCGCACCATTCAACGCGCCTTGCGCCAGACGGATGTCCAGACGTGCCTGGGTTGCTTGCGAGGCGACCGTCTGTGGCTCCAGTGGCTGCTTAGGCAGCTCCGGCAATCGCTCTGGCAGCTTAAGCGCCTGTTCCTGCGCCCCATCCAGCCCCATCAGTCGCACGAGTTCTTCACGGCTGGCCGTGGCCTGGTGCTGCGCGGCGCTCAGCCGGGTGGCTGCATCGGCGTAGAAGGCTTGCTCGCGTGCACGGGTAATCCGGTTGAAGTTGCCAGCCGCCTGCATGCGCCTGGCCAGTTCCGCTCCTGCTTCCGCGCTTTCATAGACCTGCTTGGCGTATTTGAGCGTTTGCTGCGCGGCCACGGCCCGCACCCAACCCTGACGCACACGGGTGATCTGGTCTACCACGTCACTGGTCAGGCGCAATTGCGCTTGCTCAATGCGTCGGGTCGCGACGCCGTGCCGTGCTGGAAGAGTCAAAAGATCCAGCAAGCCAAAGGATAAAGCGCGCCCCAACTCCAGCTCGCTGCCTGCGACCATGCGCTCAAAACTGAAAATGGGGTTGGCAATTCGCCCGACCTGCGCGGCATTTGCCGACTCTGCCCAACCCTGCGCCAGAAGGGCCTGCAGGGATGGGCTGTTCACCAAGGCCAACTGGACAGCATCCTTCTGTTCCAAAGGCTGTGCCAGCAAGGCTTGAGCGGCCTGCGCACGCTGGTCGCGTTCATCCTGGGTACGAGCCAACGCGAGTTTGCCGCCGGTAAAGTTGCCAGCCTCGTCGTTGACGCGATTGATGTTCTGATCCAGGTTGGCGCTGGCACATCCTGCCAGCACTGCCAATCCGAGTGCAGACAGAGCCAGTTTGGCATGAGTAGCACGCAACCCCATCATGGCTTGTCTCCCCCATGATGGCCAGAATGTGGGTCGCTGGCGGGACTATTTTTGTCTGACGCGGGATCACTCATCTTGATTTCCTTGGCATAGGTGCGCCAGCCCCCAATCTGGCCCACGCGATCATTGGCTTCGCGCCAAGACTGCACCGGTTGATCCGCATAGGCTTGGTAAGCCCCGATAGGGGACGAATACTGCAGCGTCGTCAGCGGCGATGACTTGGGCGCCGCGGTATCTGCTGGAGCTTGTGCGAAAGCCGCCCCCACAAACAACACGAATGTCGAAGACAACAGAGCCCTGAAGGGCGGCAGGTAATTGGAAGTGACCATGGTCTCCTCTAGAAGAATTTTTGATCTCACGATATGGAGAGATTCTGAAGAGATCTCCCTTTCATTCAGGTGTTATGAAAATTACATTGTTGTTATCTACATGTCAGAACGCCTCAAACTTGGCAAACTCTGGCCAACGCATTGAACGGAGCCCATACGTGAAAATATTGATCGTCGAAGACGAGCCCAAAACGGGTGAGTATCTGCGCCAGGGGTTGACAGAAGCCGGATACATTTCCGACCTCGTGGCCAACGGCGCGGACGGCCTGCATATGGCCCTGCAGGGCGAATATGACTTGCTGATCCTGGATGTCATGCTGCCTGGCCTGAATGGCTGGCAAGTGCTGCAATCCCTTCGTGACCGGGGGATGGGAATGCCCGTCCTGTTCCTGACTGCCCGTGATCAAGTGGAAGATCGTGTCAAAGGACTGGAACTCGGGGCCGACGACTACCTTGTCAAGCCGTTCTCGTTTGCCGAGTTACTGGCGAGGGTGCGGATCATTCTGCGGCGCGGCCACCCTGGCAACGAGAGCACCGTGCTGCGAGTGGCCGACCTGGAACTGGATTTGCTGCGCCGCCGCGTTTCCAGAAATCACAAGCGTGTGGACCTGACCGCCAAGGAGTTCGGTCTGCTGGAGCTGCTGATGCGCCGTCACGGTGAAGTGCTGCCACGTTCCCTGATCGCATCGCAGGTGTGGGACATGAACTTTGACAGCGACACCAACGTCATCGAAGTGGCGATGCGACGCCTGCGCGTGAAGATTGATGACGGGCAACCAGTCAAGCTCATCCAGACCGTGCGCGGCATGGGCTATGTGCTGGACGTGCCAGAGGAGGAATAGGTGGAGTCGAAATTGCGTTTGGGCAAGCTTTCGCTGACCCGCCGTTTAACCCTTTTTTTTACCGTCGTGGCCGCTTTAGTGGTGCTTGGGTTGGGAGGTCTTTTTCTGGTGGAAATTGAGCAGCATTTCGTCGAAATGGACCGGATGGCTCTGCAGGAAAAGCGGCATTTGATCGAGGAAATTCTTAACAATGCAAACTCAGTGAACGACGCAAGCTTGCGCTTGAGCGAAGCTTTGAACTATCACCATGATCTCTATGTCCTAGTGCAGAACACCCCGGGAGAGACCGTTTTTCAATCTTCAGCATCCAACCTCAATGTGCAAAGCGGCGATGTCCTGAGCACCGAGGAGAAGAGTATTTTCGGGGTTTGGCGTCACCAGGATATCGAGTTCCACACATTGAGCTTTGGAACTGCCCCGGCTTACTCCGCATCAGCGTTGCAGGTTTTGATAGCAGCGGATACAAAACACCATACCCAATTCCTCAATGGGCTGCGCAGCAGTCTGACGTTCTACGTGATCGC
Source organism: Comamonas antarctica (assembly GCF_013363755.1). Lineage (NCBI taxonomy): Bacteria > Pseudomonadati > Pseudomonadota > Betaproteobacteria > Burkholderiales > Comamonadaceae > Comamonas > Comamonas antarctica. Next base: position 130,832 of record NZ_CP054842.1, on the reverse strand, counting down.
AGCCATCATCGTGTGCGGTCTACTATCCTGGCTCGCAGCACGCCAAGGACTGGCACCTCTGCGTGAAATGAAGTCTCGCGCAGCGGTGGTCACAGGCCAGAAGTTATCCGAGCGCATGCCAGTTGAGGCCGTGCCGGTGGAAATGGCCGACCTGGCGCAAGAGCTGAACCGTATGCTGGATCGCCTGCAGGAGGACTTTCGGCGCCTGACCGACTTCTCGTCGGACCTGGCTCATGAGTTGCGGACCCCCATCAGCAATCTGCTGACGCAGACACAGGTGGCGTTGGTGACCAAGCGCGATGCCGCAAAGTATCGCGACATCCTGGCTTCCAATGCCGAGGAATTTCAGCGTTTGGCACGCATGGTGTCGGACATGCTGTTCTTGGCCAAGACCGAGCGCGGCGTGGATCTGCCGCACAAGGAGCGGTTTTCCGCCCGGCAGGACGCGCTGGCGTTGCTGGAGTTTTATGAGGCAGTTGCCGAGGAAAAACGCATCCGGCTCCAGCTGGAAGGTGACGGCGAGGTCGAAGGCGATCGCCTGATGTTCCGCCGTGCGGTGAGCAACCTGCTGTCCAATGCTGCGCGTTACACGCCCGAGGCCGGCGTCATCACCATCCGTATCACCAGCACGGCACAAACCACGACAGTGGCCGTGGAGAACACTGGGGCCGACATTGATGCCAAGATCCTGCCCCGGCTGTTCGACCGCTTCTACCGCGCCGATGCTTCCAGGGCTCATCCGGACTCCGATGGCTCCGGGCTGGGCCTGGCCATCACACGCGCCATCGCACAAGCCCACGGCGGCCGTGTCACGGCGACGTCGGGCCACGGGCTAACCTGCTTCTCCTTGGTGTTTCCTCACCGGGGCTCACTACCATCAAGCTGACAACATTGTCATCGGGCGGTCCAGATTCTGTTGGGTTGCGCTCCCTAAGATGAACACATCACCTCAACGCCCGACCCAGGCATGAGAGATGCAAATTCCATCCACCTTCGTTAGGAGCTTCAATCATGACCCAACAACGCCTCACCTTTTCTTCCATCATCGCAGCCGCAACCGCAGTGGTTGTTCTGGGCCTTCCAGGGATGGCTTCGGCAGCGTACGAGCATCCTGCCAACAATGAAAAGGGAATAATCGTTCACCAGGAACACTTCAAGAGCGAGAAGACGCGACAGCAGGTTATCGCGGAAACCAAGGCTGCTATGCAGCAAGGACGCCTGTCTTATGGCGAGAGCAACTACCCCATGCCTGTGCCTAATGTGGGCCCAGGGAAAACTCGTCAGCAAGTGATCAACGAAATGCTGAACGAGTCACCTGCCGAACGCGACGCGCGTCAGCGTCTCTACTACCCGGGTTGATCGCCCTTAGTCGGGATTGCAGCGGATCATGTTGAATCCCTTATGTGAGATCGCTGGCGGCGGCCTGACTAACCTCGCGACAGCCCAGGCCGCCGTCCAATTTCCCATGACACTCCACCGTCGCGCACTGTCGCGGCAACCTGCTTTCCCAACTGCTGCTCGATCACCGCTTTCCACGGCACTGAATCGCACCGGTGCGATTCAGTTCAAAGCCGGGGAGGTTCACACCGCTTCATCTTCTCAAGAGTTGGGGACCTTTCAAGAACCGGGGTGATCCAGTGTGGCCATTCGGTGCATTGCTTGGAATGCGTTGAAGTGGGCGCTACTGCATCGCATCCGGCAGCGTTACTCATACGGGACGAAGTTCTGGCTGTTTGAAGCGCAGAGTTAAACTCTTGCAACACATCATGCCGCGCAGCAGATCTATTCACCGCCTTTTGACCTTCATGGTCTTGTCGTTGCTGTTCTATCAGCTGGCGTTGGCGAACTATGTTTGCCCCCAGCAGTCCGCTGCGGCAGCAATGGCCGAGATGATGGCGGCTGGCGAGCCATGCGCGGGCATGGACACCGAGCAACCGGTGCTGTGCCATCACTACAGCGTCAACGCACCTCAGTCGGCTGAATGGACCAAGGTGCCCACACCCTCCTTGCCGGCCATCATTCAGATGCTTGTGGTGCCTGCGGTAGTGGACGCAAGCAGCGCGTCCGCATGGACCATGGCCACGGCACTGGAAACCAGACCGCCTCCCGACCCCGTCTTCCTCTCCACGCTCAGACTTCGCGTCTGACCTCTCCGTCGACCAACCGGCGCTGGTGCGGCTCGTCCGCTCGCCAGCCATTGCGCGTTTGTCCTCGGAGTTCCCATGTCCCTCTCTTTTCTGCGTGCGGCCGCTCTGGCCACCGCGTTTGCGCCCTGTGCCGCCATGGCGGTGCCTCTTTCGCTGGAAGAAGCGTTGAACCTGGCCGTTCAGCGCTCCGACGCGTCACGCTCCGCCAATGCCGCCATCCAAAGCGTGACGCAAGCAGCTCGCACCGCCGGGCAACTTCCCGACCCCGCCCTGCGCATCGGCGTTGACAACCTTCCGGTGACAGGGCCCGACCGCCTGCACACGACCCGGGACTCGATGACGATGAAACGCATCGGCATCAGCCAGGAATGGCTGTCACCAGAAAAGCGCGCCGCACGCCAGGCCGCCGCTGACGCGTCCGTTGAGCGCGAAGCGGTCTCGCTGCAAACGGCCGTGGCGGACACGCGGCTGCAGACGGCGCTGGTCTATCTGGACGCATTTTTCGCCGGCGAAGCAGCCAAACTGACGGCCTTGATGGAACACCACGCCCACGAGGAATGGGAAGCCTCGCGTGCCCGCTTGTCGTCGTCTGCCGGTAGCAGCCAGGATGTACTAGCCCTGACTGCGGCACGCGGCGTGGCGGCGGATGAAACGGCTGAAGTCTTGCAGCAGCAAAGTGCGGCCCGGCTCACCTTGCAGCGCTGGGTGGGTGTTCCGGCCGACACACTTACGCCGATGCCCGCGCTGAACCTGCCCACTGAAGCAGCGTACGTGGCAGCCCACCCAACGGTGGAAGCGTTGCGGCGCGATGTCGAAGTCGCAAAAAAAACGGCGGCGGTCGTGGCGACCAACCGCCAGGCCAACTGGACCTGGGAGGTCGCCTATGGGCAGCGCAGCGGCTATGCGGACATGGTGTCGGTCGGCGTCAGCATTCCGCTGCAGCTCGCGCCCGCGCAACGGCAAGACCGCGAGACTGCCGCCCAATGGGCGCTTGTCGACAAGGCCGAGGCCGACCTGGCCGAAGCCACGCGGACCGTAACCGCCGAATACCGCACAGGGGTCAGCGATGCGCGCAGCCTGCAGGAGCGCATCGCGCGTTATCGCCACGCTGTGCTCACGCCGAGCGCCCAACGCACTGCGGCGGCCACAGCGGCCTATCGCTCCAACCAGGCCAGTTTGGTGACGCTGTTCGAAGCGCGGCACGCTGAAGTCCAGGCGCAGCGCAAGCTGCTCGCCCTGCAGCGTGACTGGACCAAGGCCCAAGTCCAACTCACCTACAAACCGCTAGCCCTGGGAGCTGCCCCATGAAATCCACCCACTTCGCAAGCCTTGCCCTCATCGCCGCTGCGGCCGTCGCAGTGGGCTCTTTCTATGCGGGCCGCCAGACCGCGCAGAGACCGGCGGAACCCGCAGCCGCGTCGGACGCCCGAAAGGTCCTCTACTGGCACGACCCCATGGTCCCGGGCCAGCGCTTCGACAAGCCGGGAAAATCCCCCTTCATGGACATGCAGCTGGTGCCGGTCTATGCCGACAGCGACGCCAACATGTCAGGGGTCAACATCAGCGCCGCCGTGCAGCAGAACCTGGGCATCCGCTATGCCACGGTGCGTCGCGTCGACGTGGTGGCCTCGTTCGAAGCGGTCGGCTCGGTGCAGTTCGACGATCGCCTGAGCACTGCCGTGCAAACGCGGGTCGCTGGCTACGTAGAGCACCTGGCGGTGCGCGCGCCAATGGAGCGGGTGCGCAAAGGCCAGGCGCTGGCGACGATTTTCGCGCCCGACTGGCTTGGTCCGCAGAATGAGTGGCTGGCCCTCAAGCGGGCGGGTGTCTCCCCCGAGCTGGTCACCGCAGCCCGCGACCGCATGCGAGCCCTGTCGATTCCTCCTGAGCTGGTGCGCCAAAGCGAAGAGGCTGGCACGGCGCAGGCACGGTTTACACTGAGCGCGCCCATGAGCGGCGTTGTGGCCGAGTTGGGTGTTCGCGAAGGGGTTGCGGTGACGCCCGGCATGACGCTGTTCCGCATCGCCGGATTGGAGAAAGTCTGGGCGGTGGCGGAAGTTCCTGAAGCGCAGGCACTGCGTCTGGCGCGCGGACAAAAGGTCAGGGCGGTGCTGCAGGCCGATGCGGCACAACACTTCAATGGAGCACTGGCAGAAATTCTGCCCGAGGTCAGCACCAGCACGCGGACGTTGAAAGCGCGGTTCGAAGTCGACAACCGCAATGGCCAGCTGGTGCCCGGCATGCTGCTGCGGCTGCAGGTCGCAGGCCCCATGGCGAGCCGGCTGGTGGTGCCGTCCGAGGCCGTGATTCGCACGGGCAAGCGCGCTGTGGTTATTGTGCGCGGAGAGACGGGAGCGTTCGAGCCGCGTGAGGTGTCGCTGGGCGTGGATTCGGAAGACGACGTTGAAATTCTGCAGGGGCTGAGCGAAGGCGAGCAGGTCGTGGCCAGCGGCCAGTTCCTCATCGACTCCGAGGCGAGTTTGCGTTCGGTGCTGGGAGGCATGGGCACATCGGCGCCGGCCCAGCCACCAGCCTCCGTGGCCTCGGCCCCCGCCGCCATCGGCGTAGTTCATACGGGCCGAGGTAAGGTCGAAGACCTGGCACCGGACAGCATCACGATTTCGCACGGTCCCATCGCCTCGCTGAAATGGCCACCGATGACCATGGGGTTCAGCCGAACTGTGCCCCAGGCTTTTGCCGACATTCAGGTGGGCGATACGGTCGAGTTCGCGTTCAAGGAAGGCGGTGCTATGGGCTACGAACTGCTATCGGTGCAAAAGCAGCCGGCGGGTAGCAAGCCATGATCGCCGCGCTGATTCGCTGGTCGCTAGTCAACCGGTTTCTGGTGTTGATGGCGACGGTTCTCTTGATCGTGGCCGGCCTTTGGTCGGCTTCCAAGACCAGCCTGGATGCGCTACCCGACCTGTCTGACGTGCAGGTCATCATCCGCACACCGTTCCCTGGCAAAGCGCCCCAGGTGGTGGAAGACCTGGTGACCTACCCACTGACCACCACGATGCTCAGCGTGCCCGGCGCCAAGACGGTTCGCGGCTATTCGTTCTTCGGTGATTCGTTCGTCTACGTGCTGTTCGACGACAAGACCGACCCTTACTGGGCACGCTCGCGCGTTGTCGAGTACCTCAACCAGGTGCAGAGCAAATTGCCACCAGGCGCTAATGCCGCGCTCGGGCCTGACGCGACCGGTGTCGGCTGGGTCTACGAGTACGCGCTGGTGGACCGTACCAGCAAGCTCGACATCGGGCAGTTGCGCGCCCTGAACGACTGGTTTTTGAAGTTCGAACTCAAAACCGTGCCCGACGTGGCCGAAGTTGCCAGCATCGGTGGCATGGTGCGGCAGTACCAGGTGGTGCTGGATCCGGATCGCATGCGTGCGCTCGGCGTGACCCAGGCCATGGTCGTGGCGGGTTTGCAGAACGCCAACCAGGCGTCGGGCGGCTCGGTGGTGGAGCTGGCCGAGGCCGAGTACATGGTGCGCTCGCGCGGCTTCCTGAAATCGCTGGACGATTTCCGCACGATCCCGCTCGCCGTTTCCGGCGCGACTCCGGTGTTGCTGCGTGACGTGGCCACGGTGCAGATAGGCCCGGAGATGCGCCGCGGCATTGCCGAGCTGGATGGCGAAGGGGAAGTCGTGGGCGGTGTGGTCGTGATGCGCTCGGGCAAGAACGCTCGCAGCACGATAGCGGCCATCAAGGCGAAGTTGGAAACACTCACCCCAAGCCTTCCCGCCGGCGTCGAGGTCGTCACGACCTACGACCGTTCTTTGCTCATCGACCGCGCCGTCGACAACCTGCGCACCAAGCTGCTGGAAGAGTTCCTGGTCGTGGCGCTGGTCTGCGCCATTTTCCTGTTCCATTTGCGCTCGGCGCTGGTGGCCGTGGTTGCTCTTCCCATTGGGGTGTTGACGGCGTTCATCGTGATGCATTGGCAAGGCGTCAATGCCAACATCATGTCGCTCGGTGGCATCGCGATCAGTATCGGGGCCATGGTGGATGGCGCCATCGTAATGGTGGAGAACGTGCACAAGCATCTCGAAGCGTTCGAGGTGCAGCACGGCAGACGTCCGACCACGCAGGAGCGGTGGCAACTGGTCGGGACGGCATCTGTCGAGGTCGGGCCGGCACTGTTTTTCTCGCTACTCATCATCGCGTTATCGTTCGTGCCGGTGTTCTCGCTTGAAGCGCAGGAGGGCCGGCTGTTCTCTCCCCTGGCATTCACCAAGACCTATGCGATGGCGGCCGCAGCCGGGCTGTCGGTGACCCTGGTGCCGGTGCTGATGGGCTACCTCATTCGAGGGCGCATCCCGCACGAAGCCGACAACCCGGTGAACCGCTTCCTGATGGCGGCCTACCGGCCCTTGCTGGAGGCAGTGCTGCGGTTTCCCAAGGCGACTCTGGTGGTGGCCGCCGTGCTGCTGGCGCTCACGGCCATCCCCATGCTGCGCCTGGGCGGAGAGTTCATGCCCGCGCTGGACGAGGGTGACTTGCTGTACATGCCATCGGCTCTGCCAGGCCTTTCCGTCTCCAAGGCTTCCATGCTGCTGCAGCAGACTGACCGGCTCATCAAGACCGTACCCGAAGTCGCCCGCGTTTTCGGCAAGGCCGGGCGTGCCGACACGGCCACGGACCCAGCGCCGCTGGAGATGTTCGAGACCACCATCCAGTTCAAACCACGTGAACAATGGCGCGCAGGCATGACGCCCGACAAGCTGATCGAAGCCTTGGACCGCGCGGTGCAAGTGCCAGGACTGACCAATGTCTGGGTGCCGCCCATCCGCAACCGTATCGACATGCTGGCTACCGGAATCAAGAGCCCGGTCGGCATCAAGGTTGCCGGCGTGGACCTCGCCACTCTCGACCGGCTGAGCACGCAGATAGAAGCCACTGTGAAGAACGTACCAGGGGTCTCGTCCGCACTGGCGGAGCGGCTGACCGGGGGCCGCTACATCGATGTCGATGTAGACCGGCCAGCCGCTGCGCGCTACGGCCTGTCGGTGGCAGACGTGCAAGCCATCGTCTCCACGGCGGTCGGTGGCGACAACGTCGGCGAAATCATCCTGGGGCGTGAGCGTTACCCCATCAACGTCCGCTACCCGCGCGAGATTCGCGACTCGCTGCAGCGCCTGCGAGAACTGCCCTTCGTCACAGACAAAGGCGCCCAACTGTTGCTGCAGGATGTCGCCAAAATCACCATTACCGACGGCCCACCCATGCTGCGCAGTGAAAACGCCCGCCTGTCGGGCTGGATTTACGTCGACGTGCGCGGGCGTGACCTGCGTTCGGTGGTCAACGACATGCAGGCAGCGGTGGTCAGCACGGTGGCAATGCCCGCAGGCTACGCCGTGTCCTGGTCAGGGCAGTTCGAGTACCTAGAGCGGGCGATAGCGAGGCTCAAGCTGGTTATCCCCGTCACCCTGGCACTCATCTTCGTGCTGCTGTACTTGTTGCTCCGGTCGTTCGGCGATGCGGCGCTGGTAATGACGGCCGTGCCGTTCTCGCTGATTGGCGGTTTCTGGCTGGTCTGGGCCATGGGGCATTCCGTTTCGGTGGCCACGGCGGTCGGCTTCATCGCGCTGGCTGGCGTCGCGGCGGAATTCGGCGTGGTGATGCTGGTTTATCTGAAAAACGCTCTTGCAAGGCGCCTTGCGGCTGGCGAGCCCATGAGTGAAGAAACGCTTCTCGCCGCCATCCGTGAAGGCGCGGTGCTGCGCGTGCGGCCGAAGGCGATGACTGTCGCTGTCGTCATGGCTGGCTTGCTGCCTATTCTGTGGGGGAGCGGAACGGGCTCGGAGGTGATGACGCGCATCGCGGCGCCGATGGTGGGCGGTATGGTGACCGCGCCCCTGCTCAGCATGCTGGTAATGCCTGCCGCGTGGTACCTAATGCACCGGTGGCCTAAACCGCACCCCGCAGAAAAACCCCCTGGACCGTTCAAGCCGGCTGCCGCGCAAGACTCCTCAACAAGCGACGTACTTCCCTCAGCCTTGGAAAGAAATCCATGAGATTACTCGCTGCACTTTGGGGCTTGGCACTCACTGCATTTGCCGCGTTTCTACAACTGACATGGAGCAGGTCACTTCGCAAGCGACTAGCGGCGTTTATCGCGAATAGGGCGGGGCCGGGAATACGGGGGCAATATCATTCGGCCTGACATGGGCGATGACGACTTCCTTGTCCATAGCCCGATATGGCTTGGTTCTGCGCGATGGCGGGCCTTCGAGGCAGCACGGCGTCATGTGATGGCGCAGGGTTCTCAACCCGAAGCGCTATCGTCCCAGTGCTGGAATGGGCCAGCGCCGAAGGCATTGCGAACCACAGTGATGCCGTCAACGTTTAAACCAAGTGAACACGGCAGCTTTCAACCGTTGGGGTCGTGTGGCATGTCGGCCTTCTTGAGCTTTGCCAGTTGGGGGATGTGATCAGACGCGAGCTCGACTAGGGCATGCAGATCGCAGCCTTAGGTTTTGTGCCAAGGAATCAAGTCTAGAAGCCATGCCAGACCTAAAGGTGACCTTGCGATTACGGTTCTGAAATCTCTGCGTAATGCTCGACACCTTACCTGTGCAATATGCGCCGTCGAGTGGTCAATCGTCGGTGCTTGCCTACAGTGCATACCGCGTGCAGGCACGGAAGATGGCCTTTCCTCGCAATGCGAAAGCGCAGGATTTTTGTTCTATCAGCACTCCCTCCAACTACCTAAGGAGCTTCATATGGAGCTTAACGAAACACCTAACCAAACCTGTATTCAAGCCTGCATTGCTTGCGCCACGGCCTGCAATCAATGCTTTGCCGCATGTCTCCGGGAAGTTGACGTCAAGATGATGGCGCGTTGCATCGCACTTGATGTGGATTGCGCGGCTATGTGTAGCCTGGCCGTCAACGCGATGGCCCGCAACAGCGAACACGCGCAGGCCATCTGCGCCCTGTGCGCCAAGATCTGCAGGGCGTGCGGCGATGAATGCGCCAAGCATGACGCGCAGCATTGCAAGGCCTGCGCCGAAGCTTGCTACCAATGCGCCGATGAGTGCGCCGCCATGACATCGGCCCATTGAGCGTCCCGTGAACAACAGGAGAACTCCATGAAAAAACCATTCCTGATCCAGAAGCACTCGGTCGCTGCAGCACTTCTTGTGGCCGCGGTTGCTGCACCTTTTGCGCTCCATGCCCAGTCAGGGCCATCCTCAGGTTCCAAGACAGCCGGGATGGATCACTCAGCATCAGATGCAAAGATGAACATGCAGTCCATGATGAAGGAGAACAACGAGAAAATGGCCGCTGTGCCGATGACGGGCAATGCCGATGTGGATTTCGCGCAGATGATGCGCATTCACCACCAAGGCGCAATCGACATGGCCAAGAGCCTATTGCGCGATGGCAAAGATCCGCAAATGCTGAAGATGGCAAAGGACATCATTTCGGCGCAGAAAAAGGAAATCGCTGTGCTAGATGCGTTCCTAGCTCGCAACAGCAAGGCGGCTTCAGGTTCTGCTAAGACCCGTTGACACCATCCCTGCAGTTCTGGGGAGCGCCGTTATGCTGGGCGCTCATTGATCAACCTGGATTCAGCAGCTGGAGCGCCTTCGCAAGCTCGGATGCGGGAACTACTGCCTCGCCTGCGGACACGGTAGACAGGGCGCCCGCCTGGTGCAGCTTGCGCCACTGGAATAGCTGATTCGGGTTCACTTCGTGGCGCCGGGCAACCATGGAAACAGAGTTACCTGGCTCGTAGCTTTCGCGGACCATCTGCAGCTTGTCTTGCAGTGACCAGCGCCGACGCCGCTCTGGCCCGACCACCGCCGATGCACTCTCAGACTTCATGTTGGTCATAAATACAGTCATATGTATGCAGCTGGCGATCCCATCTTGAATGCACCGCTTGAAGCGGGCATCGTGCCCACGATTGGAGGATCGTGGAGACGATGGAAAATTCTTTGAATCAAGACCGCCCACGGCGGCGTGAGTACAGCAAGCAATTCAAGGCAGAGGTGCTGGACCGCTGCGCCCAGCCTGGCGCCAGCGTAGGCGGCGTGGCCCTGGCGCACGGCCTGCACTCGAACATGGTGCACCGCTGGGTCCGTGAACAGCGAGAGCGGCAAGTAGCGACTGCGCCCACGTTCGTGTCGTTGCCGATAGCCACTGCCCCATGCAGTCCAGCGCTCAACGCGTTGCCTGCCCAGTTGCCTGCGCCTGCTGAGGAGGCACCTCTACGGGAGGTTCATCTGCAGATCCAGCGCGGCGAATTGCTGGTGCGCTTGCAATGCCCGCTGTCGCAATGCGGGGCATTCCTTCGCGAGCTCTTGCGATGATCCGCATCGATGCCGCCTGGCTGGCCACGGCCCCGCTGGACATGCGCGCTGGCACCGATACTGCGCTGGCCCGCGTGGTCGCCGTGTTCGGTGCTGCTCACCCCCACCATGCCTATCTGTTCGCCAACAAGCGCGCCAACCGCATGAAAGTGCTGGTGCACGACGGTATTGGCATCTGGCTGGCGGCCCGGCGCCTGCACCAGGGTAAGTTCGTCTGGCCTGCGCCCGTCGATGGCCATTGGCAGCTGGAGCGCACCCAGCTCGATGCCCTGGTACTGGGCCTGCCGTGGCAACGTATGGGAGACGCTGGCATCATCACCGTGGTCTGAAGCCGGCGTGCAATCCGTGGATCTGCGCATGACAGCGCTGGGCCTTCCTTGGCACACTGCCTGCCATGTTGATGCGGCCGCAATCCCTGGATGATCTGAGCGCCGAGCAGTTGCGCGCGATGACCACGCGCCTGCTCACCGAGCTGCGCCACAGCCAGGCACTCAACGCCAAACTCACCCATGAGAACGCGCTGCTCAAGCGCATGAAGTTCGCCGCCCAGTCCGAGCGCTTCAACGCCGAGCAGCGCAGCCTGCTCGAAGACGAGATCGAGGCCGACCTGGCGGCCGTCGCCATCGAGATCGAGCAACTCCAGCCGCCAGCGGCTGCCCCCGAGGTCAAACAGCAGCCCAAACGCCAGCCGCTGCCAGTCCACCTGCCGCGCCGCGAGATCCGCCATGAACCCGAGTCGACCACCTGCGCCTGTGGCTGTGCGATGAAGCGCATCGGCGAAGACGTCGCAGAGAAACTCGACTATGTGCCCGGGGTGTTCACGGTGGAGCGTCACATCCGCGGCAAGTGGGCCTGCACGAAGTGCGAAACCATCACCCAGACGCCAGTCGAAGCGCACGTGATCGACAAAGGCATCCCGACCGCCGGCCTGCTGGCCCAGGTACTGGTGGCCAAGTACGCTGATCACCTGCCCCTGTACCGCCAGGAAACTATCTTTGCTCGTGCCGGCCTGGCCATCCCCCGCTCGACTCTGGCGCAGTGGGTGGGCACCTGCGGGGTGCGGCTACAGCCGCTGGTCGATGCGCTCAAGGCCGAGATACTCAGCCACCGCGTGCTGCACGCCGACGAGACTCCGGTGCAGATGCTCAAACCCGGCAAGGGAACGACGCACCGCGCTTACCTGTGGGCCTACGCCCCAGGCGCCTTCGAAGACATCAAGGCCGTGGTGTACGACTTCTGCGAGTCCAGGGCCGGCGAGCACGCCCGCAACTTCCTGGGCGACTGGAAAGGGGCGCTGACCTGCGACGACTTCGCTGGCTACAAGGCCCTGATCGCCAGTGGCGTGACCGAGGTCGGCTGCCTGGCGCATGCGCGGCGCAAATTCTTTGACCTGCATGCGGCCCACAAAAGCCAGATCGCCGGGTTCGCGCTGGAGCAGTTCGCCAAGGTTTACGACATCGAGCGCGAGGTCAAGGAGCTCAATGCCGATCAGCGCCAGACGATTCGCCAACAGCACAGCAAGCCGGTGCTCGATGCGCTGCACGAGTGGATGACATTGCAGCGGCAGAAGCTGCCGGACAGCTCGGCGACGGCCAGGGCACTGGATTACAGCCTCAGGCGCTGGACAGCGCTGACGCGCTTCGTCGATGACGGGCAACTGCCCGTGGATACGGATGTATTTGACAAGCAAATCAATGATGTCCTCGCTGAGGAGTCGACTTTGGTGGTTTCTCTTTCCAATGTGCGACGAAGTATTTGTACTCTTGCTCGACACCAAGAATCCAGGCTCGTTCTTGGTCGCGCACGGCCTTTAGACTGTAGTCGCGTGCTGGACCGGGTTTCTTGCCGCCGCGGCGGGACTCGTGCCCTGCTGTCAGCTCAAGCGCTCGGATCTTGAATTGCAGCAATGCAGGTCTCGCCCATTCATAGTCCTGCCCTTTGGAGAGCATGTGCCAGATAAGCACCGCCAATTTTCGGGCGGTCGCAACAGCCGCCACCTGCCGTCCACGTTTGGCGCCGATGCGGTGAAAGAACGCGCTGAGTGGTCCTGGACTTGCTGCCAGAGTCCACGCTGCTTCAACAAGCATCCCCCGGGCATGGCCACGTCCTTGATGGGTGATGTGTCCATGGAATGCCGGATGGTCTCCCGATTGATGAACTGAAGGATTGAGTCCCAGGTAGCTCACCAGCTTTTGGGGACTGGAAAATCGTGTGATATCACCGACTGCAGCCAAGACACTTGTCGCCACCACCGCGTTCACACCATTGATGGTCATAAGGCGCCGGACGTTGGGGTCATCCAGTGCTTTCTTCGCAAGTGCTCGATCTGCCAAGGCCAACTCGCCACCGAGCCGTTGCAGTTCGTCATGATGCCGCAAGGCCGTCCGCATTTGATCGGGAGGGATCGGTAGCGACATCAATCGATCTCGGCCCTTGGCCCCGTATACCCGTCCGGTCTCTCGAGGGAGCAGATTTGCGTGAAGAATCGACTGGATGCGGTTCTTCAGCCGTGTCATCTGGGAAACCAATTGCGTTCGTTCTGCAACCAATCTGCGCTGTAGCTCGACCTCCTCGGTCGGCATCCAAACCTCGGGCAGGAAGCGAGCAGCATGCAGGCGAGCGAGAGTGGCTGCATCGATTTTGTCTGTCTTGACCTTGGCCCAGGCGATTGCACGAACTTGCAGCGGGTTTGCGATCACGACCCGATGCACGAAGGGCTGCAGCAAACGAACGACGGTTGCAGTATTTCCAGTTGCTTCCAGGACGACGTCATCATCCTTGTTGAGCGCCTTTTGGGCGAATGCGAGTACGGCATCGCGATCCATGAGAAATCGACCATGGTCCTTGACCACGCCGTCCTCGAGGATTGCAACCTGGGCAAAAGTGCGATGAATATCGAGTCCGATTATCTTCATGACACACCTCCATCATTGAGAACACGACGGAAGCTCACGGGCAACACGACAACTACGGATTCGCGCTCGCAGCGCAACCGGGCGAGTCGAAGGGGCGGCCAGTTAACAACCCGAGCTCGCGGCTCATTGTCTATCTTCGGCCTGCCCGCTATGACATGCTTCCGACGCCCCTATCCCGGTGCGAACACGATATACCTTGATGGCAAAACGTGCGCGCCGGAGGGTGCGCACGAATAGCATGCCTGGTAACAACTGGATCGAGAACCAGATCCGGCCGGTTGCCATTGGCAGAGCCAACTGGTTATTCGCCGGCAGCCTGCGCGCGGGCCAGCGGGCGGCGGCGGTAATGAGCCTGGTTCAGTCGGCCCGTATGAACGGGCATGACCCCTATGCCTACCTCAAGGATGTGCTCACGCGGCTGCCCACGCACAGGGCCAGGCGGGTGGAAGAATTGCTGCCGCATCGTTGGCAAGGTGCCCAGCCGTAACTGACGTTGGTGGTCAAGACGGGATCACCGCGTGCTTACGGTCCAACACCTGAGGGGATCAAGCTGAGCAGACTCCAGCGGCCTTTGTTCATTGCCAGGTGTCGGCCAAACGAACTTGCCTTGATGCAGACGCCGAGCGGCCAACCACATGCCTATGCCGTCGTGCATCAGCACCTGGATCTGGTTGGCGCGCTTGTTCACGAACAGATAGGCAGGGTGAGGATGGGCGGAACCGAACATGGTGAGCACCCGGCCCAGGGCTGTGTCGATGCCGGTAGGCATGTCCGGCGGGGCTGTGGCCCGCCAGGCGACGTCGATGCGGATCATCGCAGCTCGTGCAGGAGCGCCCCGCATTGCGGCAAAGGGCACTGCAGGCGTACCAGCCAGTCGCCGCGTTGAATCTGCAGGTCAATCTCGGGCCGGAATTGTTCGCCTGCAGATGCAGCCAGCTTGTCAGAGAGCACTGCAGGAATGGGGGGCCGTTGGCATTGGCAAAGAAACGAATGCGGGCGCAACCGCTGTGTGCCACTGTCGCCGTTGTCGCCCGCGCACCTTCGATGAATGATGAAGCTCTGATCAGCTATGCAGGCCAGGCACACGTGGGTTCCCGCCCGTTTCGCAGTGCCTAAGTGCAGGCAGCCATCGGATGCAATTGCTGCGACGGGTGTGTCAGTTCGGTTGCGGGATGCCCCTTGCTGCCAGCCAAGCCTTCATCTCCTGGATCTCATGCCGCTGCGCGGCGATGATCTCCTGCGCCAGCTTGCGGTTTACGGGGTCCTGTCCGTACTGCAACTGGATCTGCGCCATGTCGATTGCACCCTGGTGATGCGGGATCATGCCGAGCACGAACGCCACGTCGGGATCGGGGTGCCGGATCCCCACCTGCATCGGGCGGTGCATTCTGGCCATGCTGGCTTCGTAGGCCTCGCGCGCCGAGCCACCCGATGCGCTTGCAGGCGGCGCTGTATGCCCAAGCCCGTGAGCACCAGAAGGGGCGGGAGGCGCGGTTGCTTGGCCGATGACCTGCGGCCCATGCGGATGTTCGGCACTGTACGTGTGGGTCGCCATCTCTGCGGTGGGCGCGTTTGCTTCACCGCTCGGGCCGTACAACGCCAGATGCAGGCCCCAGTAGCCGCTTGCAAAGACAAGCAACGCCGCACTGAGCATAGCCGGAATCGTCCAGACCGAACGCCGAATGGCGAAGCGCACCTGAGGCGTCGGGTCTGCGGCAATGGCCACGATGATGGCCATGATCAGGGCATGGCCCACCATGTCGATGCGCCCGAACGGATAGACCGCTGCATTGAAGATCACGAACAGCGTGATCGCCGACAGGCGCCGGACCAGCGCTGTCCAGAGCAGGCCGAAGCCCATCGTGAACTCTGCGACTCCGGCCATCGGGATGAACATGTCGCGCGGCATGCCAAAGGTGAGAAACGGCTTTTCTTCGACCAGCGGGTAAAACCAGTCCGGATACGCGAACTTCTCCAGGCTCGACCACATCAGGGCGATGGCCACGCCCCAGCGCAGCACTTCAAAGCGGTACTTGCGCCACTGCGGTTTTTTCGACGATTCAAGCACCAGGTAGCCCGCGACCGAGACACCGAGTGCCAGATAGTCCAGCAGGTGGAACAGGTCGTACTCGGTCAACGCCAGCACCCACAGCACGATGATGCCGGCAGCCGCCAGCGGCATCGTCCGGCGCGAGAAGACGCAGGCGGCAATCAGCAATTGCATCCACGACACCCACTCGTTTGGTGTCTTCAGATCTGGCGTCAGATAGACCCCGCCGACCGCGAAGATCGCGACGAAGAAGGCCGCGATGACCACCCGCACGAAATCGTCCAGGCGCATCCACAGCGGATTCATCACCTTGTCCATGCCGGCGAGGATGCTTTGTCCGACGGACATCTTCTCGACGGCCCGGGTGGCCAGGAAGAACATCAGCACCAGTGCGATGCCGATCCAGAACCACTGATTGGTGAGCGTTGCGCTCAACGGCTGCGGTGGCGCGCCCACGATGTAGGGCGCAAACCATTTCACATGCGCGTGGGCGGTCGAAGCCACGCCGGCGCAGCCCAAGACCGCGAAGCGCAGCAGCATCTGACGCGGTCGGAGTGCTGTGCCGTCAAGCTCATCGAGAGCGTTCTTTTTCATATCGGTCTTCTTTCTGAAAAAATTTCAGTGATGCAGCATCGTCACTAGCAGCACCGTGTCCCTATGGGCCTGCACGCAGTGGGGTTCTGCGGCGGGCAGCATCACCAAGCAGCCTGGCACAAGTCTGCACGTCCGCGATGGTGTCGCGACATCCGCCTCGCCCGACAGACATTGGACCGTGATCTCGCCGGGCACGTGGTGCTCTGGCAGCGACTGTCCTGCTGCCAGCACTACCCGCATCAACTGGAGATGCGGCGTCTTGAGCAGGCTGCTGCTGACCGCCGTGCCCTGCGAATGGTCCATGGCGTGCAGATCGATGACTTCTAGGGGATGGGAATGTTTGAGGGCCATGGCGCTTTGGGGTTGATGTAGGTCAGAAAGGGATGCCGAGGAAGCCGCTTGGCGCTATCATAAGGTATATTATTTATATATCTTATGAATAATCCAACGTTACAAACGACAGAGCACGCAATGCCCGGGAGCAATCTCTGCACCGAAGCCGAAGCCACGGCCCTGGTGCACACGTTCTATGCCCGTGTCCGTGAGGACGAGGTGCTGGGTCCGATCTTCGAGGCACACATTGACGACTGGGACCGCCACTTGGCCAAGCTGGTGGATTTCTGGTCGGCCATTCTCCGGCGCACGGGCCGGTTTTCGGGCGCGCCCATGCCTAAGCATGCGGTGTTGCCCGGGCTCTCGGCAGAGCTGTTCCAGCGCTGGCTGAAGCTGTTCCGCGAGAACGCGGTGGCGCAGCCCAATCAGGCGATGGCCGAGCAGGCCTGCGCGATGGCCGAGCGCATCGCGCAAAGCCTGTGGATGGGCTACCAGATCAGTCGTAATCCCGACGCGCTGCCCGCGGCGTTGGCACAGGGTTGAGCGGTATGGCTGAACTGTTGCAGATCGAGGAGCCTAGTAGGGCGAAGCCGCCCCCGCCGCAATGGGCAGCGTTTCTGGAGCTGGGATTTCGGCCGCTTTACCTGGCCGGCTGCTTTTGGGCCGCCGTGTCGGTGGCGCTGTGGGTGTTTGCGCCCGAGCTGCTGCGCGGGAAACTGGCCGGTGTTGTCTGGCATGCGCACGAGATGCTCTGGGGCTTCATCGCCACCATCGCGGTGGGCTTCCTGCTCACGGCGGGCAGCAACTGGACGGGCACCAATCCGCTCAAGGGCAGGGCGCTGGCCGCCTTGAGCCTGCTGTGGGTTCTGGCGCGGGTGGGCTACCTCGTGCCGGGAGACATTGCGTTTGCACTGGCGCTTGCCTGCGAGGTACTGTTCTTCGCCGTGTCGGCCCTGGCCCTGGGCCGCGCCATCTACGGCGCGCGCAGCCAGCGCAACTACGGCCTGCCGTTGCTGGTGTTCGCGTTGGGCGGGGCTGATGCGTTGTTCCTGCTTGCAACCCGGCAGAGCGACCATGGCCAGCTCATGCAGCACTTCAACACCGGGTTGCTGTGCATGGCGATGATCGCGCTCCTGGTGGCACGCCGGGTGATTCCGTTTTTTGCGATCCGGGCGGTGCCGGGTTTGACGGTTCCGATGCACACGCGCAGCGGCCATTGGCAACTGGCGGCCGGCGGCTTGGCCATCGGCTGCGGACTGATGGGCTGGGCAGAGGCATCGGCCCTGTTCCTGAGCGTGGCTGGCGTGGTTGCGCTTGTGCAGGTCCTGGCCTGGAAGCCGGCAGCCGTGCGGCGCGTGCCGCTGCTCTGGATTTTGTATGTCGGGTATGCCGCAATAGGCGTGGGGCTTCTGGTGGCCGCCGCCCACGCTGCAGGCGCCGTGCTGCGCGCCGCATGGCCGGCACATGTGATTGGCGTGGCCGGATTCTCGGTTCTGATCATCGGCATGGTGACCCGCACGGCGCTGGGACATCTGGGGCGGCCGCTGCGCCCGGATCGCCTTATCGTGTGCTGTTACGGGCTAGTGATCGCGGCCGCGGCGCTGCGCCTGCTGGCGCTGCTGCCCACCGGCTTGGCGTTGGGTGCCTTGCACGCATCCGCTGGCGCCTGGGTGCTGGCCTTCGTGCTGTACCTGTGGCGGTTCTTCCCGATGCTGATCCGCCCGCGCATCGATGCGCCGGCTGCGCCGGTTCTCAAGCCCGAACAGATTGCGGCGCGGCCGCACCCGCCGCAATGACTGGAGCCATCCCATGCGTTTGACCATGATGACCGACTACGCGCTGCGCCTGTTAATGTATGTGGCGCAGCAGCCCGAACGCCTGTGCACCATCTCGGAGGTGGCGCAGGCCTATGAGATATCGGAAGCGCATTTGATGAAGGTGACCTACCAACTCGCCCTGCAAGGCTGGATCGAGACTGTGCGCGGCAAGGGCGGGGGCATGCGCCTGGCCCATGCGCCGCGCGACATCAACCTGGGCGCCGTGGTGCGTGACATCGAGCCGGACTTTGCCTTGGTCGAGTGTTTCTCGACCGGCAACCAGTGCGTCTTGACGGGACGGTGTCGCCTGGCCGACGTACTCAGCGGCTCCCTGCAGGTGTTCATGACCCACTTGGACGGCTTCTCGTTGGCCGACCTGTTGCCCAGCACCGACCTACCGCTGAAAGCGAGCCAGCGCATGAAGCTGGAACGCAGGCGGGTGGCATGAGGACTTCCCCGTGAGCTATGGTGTCCTGCTGATCTTGCACCTGCTGGCCGCCATCGCCTTCGTGGGCACGGTGTTCTTCGAAGTGGTGATGCTCGAAGGTGTGCGCAAGCACTTGCCTCAAGAGACTATGCGCGCGGTGGAGCGCGCGATCGGCAACCAATCCACCGCCGTGATGCCCTGGGTGCTGCTGACGCTCTACGCAGCTGGCATCAGTCTGGCCTGGCAGCACCGCGCAGCGCTGGCACAGCCGCTAACCAGCAGCTTCGGGCTGCTGTTGATGCTTAAGATCGCACTGTCGCTCAGCGTGTTCGGGCATTTCGCCAGCGCTATGTTCTGGCGACGGCGCGGTGTGCTGGGGGGGCGTCGCTCGCGCCGGCTGCACCTGAGCGTGTTCTGCCATGTGCTGGCCATCGTGCTGCTGGCCAAGGCCATGTTCTACGTGCAGTGGTAAAGCAATGGCACTGCGAGACCAACTTTGTGTTGGCCGTCATGGCATTCGGAGATAGCGAGATGGAGCCGCGCTTGCGCGACGTGATAGCGCCCGAGTTGCTCATGGTTGCTGGCCAGATCTCCCAAGAGCTCCAGATGGAGGGCTTAGAAAGGTTCTGACCGCGTCTCTGAACCGGTGCGGTTCAGTGGGCATCCCCTGAGGTCTGCACTACGCAGGCGTAGCCAAGGTCCGACCAAGGCCGCTCAATGGTTACGCCGAAATAGCTCGCGATAAGGTCCCCTTATAGAGATGAGCATCAGCTTGAAATGCACGTCTGCCCTTCCCGCCGACACGCAGGAGCTGGCCCCTGCTGGGACGCCACGTTGATGCCAACACTTTTACTACCGCCATCTACCAGCAGGGCAAACGCGCTTCCGAATGCTCAGTGCATCTCGGAGTAGCGGATTCAGGAGCAACGGTCGGAGCTCCTTTCCTGCCTGAACGCTCGGAGTCCTAACATGCTGTGCAGAAACAGCTTCCTGCACAGTCACTTCGGCGAGTTCCTGCTTCACCGCGGTTGGTTGCGCGGATGTCTTTCGACCTCGGCCAGAGCCGTCTTCTCCATAGGCAGACAAACGTGGTCGCCATGGCCACAGGCTTGGCACAGGAAGATCACTTGAGTGCGGCGGTTTTCGTGGCTGGCATGGCCAAAGTGCGGGCATGTCTGGGCTGGCGTAATGCGCTGACACGGCCAGCACGATGCCACCTGCCCATGTCATCTTGTGTTCCAGTTGCCGCCGTAACTCGTTCTAGCCCCGGCTCAGTATGGCTTTGTTCAGGCCCGCCTTTTGCCTGCCCCATCGGCCAGGACGGCCTCGCTGTCCGCGCTCTTGAACCCTGTCGTTCACGGGTCTGCCATGCATCGGATCAAACGAGGCACGTTCGCCCTGTATCCCGTGAAAGAAAAAGCTGCACCAAGTGCAAGAAAAACACGTTCGACTAAAGGGCAGTCGCGTTCCAGAATTCGTTTCATCCCTTCACGGAGAGCGAAATAATGAAAGTCACACCATTTGAAAACGGCTTCGGTGCCGACATCAGCGACATTCCTCCGACCATGCAGGTGAGCGATGCTGATTTGAATGGAATCGTTGCTGCCTGGCACAAGCATTCCATTTTGCGTTTCCGCGGGTTGGATATGACCCCGGAGCAGCATATCGCTTTCACCCGCCGCTTGGGTCCGACGCACGTCATGCAGCCGCTGAGCGCCAACTTGGAAGGCTATCCCGAAGTCTTCGTCATCTCGAATGCCAGCAAGGAAGATCCGTCCAAGCCGGTTGAAAAGGGCGGCACCGCTGCGGGCCAGATGCGGGTCGGCGAAGGCTTCCACACCGATGGCGAAGACAAGGCGATCCCCAATGCGGGCTCGATGCTCTACGCCAAGGTATGCCCACCCGAGCGCGGCGACACGCTGTGGGTCGATATGTACGCCGCCTACGAAGCACTGCCCGAGGAGGTGAAAGCGCAAATGGCCGGTCGCCGTGCACGCTACAGCCGAATCGACCTGCACGAGGCGTACTATCCGCTGATGGGGCCTATGACCGAGGAGCAAAAGCGTGCCCGCCCGGATGTGTACCACCCGCTCGCGCGCAAGCACCCCTTCAGCGGCCGCACCGCAATCTACATCGGCCGCTGGGCCTGCGACATCGAGGGGCTGCCGCTCGACGAAGGCCGCGAGCTGGTCAAGTACCTGCAGGAATTCGTTCAGCAGCCCCGGTTCATCTTCCGGCAGGTCTGGCAGCCCGGCGACGCCATCCTGTGGGACAACCGCTGCACCCAGCACTGCGCCACGGGCTACGACGACGAGAAGTACGTCCGCACCATGTACCGCACCACGCTGGAAGGCGAGCTCCCCTTGATGGCGCGCACGTCTTCACGCACCCTCGAAGAAGCGCTGACATGAACATTCGATTCCTGGAAACTGTTCTTTGGTTGACGAAGTTGCGTACCTTGAAGGCGACGGCCGAGCAGATGTGCATCACCCATACCGCCATATCGAACCGCATCGATGCACTGGAACAGGATCTGGGAGTCAAGCTGTTCGAGAAATCCGGTCAGGGGTTCGAGCCCACCCCTGACGGGGTTCGCTTCATCGAAGAGGCAGAACCGATCGTCGAGGCCTACCACAAGCTCCGGCGCGTGGTGCTTGATCCCATGAAGGTCAAGGGAAGCTTGCGCATCGGCTTGGCGACCACCTTGGTTCCCACCATCCTGCCGCACCTGGTGAAGACGCTGCGCAGCGAGTATCCCCGGGTTTCTCTGGCTGTCACCGTCGACCTTGCCGACCGCTTGCTGCGGGATCTGAAAGGTGGGCGCCTTGATCTTTTGCTGGTCGCATCTTCGCCGCCAGAGCCGCATTACGAACGGGTGCCCCTTTGCAGCTTCGCGATGGGCATGGTGGCAAGCCCTACCTTGGCCATCGACACCACGAAGCCTCTGACTCTGGACCAACTCGCGGCCCACCCGTTCATCGGTTATCCCGCTGGCACAGACTCGCAGTCGCGGGTCGAGTCCTACTTCTCCGGTGTCGATCTGGTCGCTGGCGTGCACGCCTCGAACGGCATCCACGGCAACGTCCAGCTGGCAGCCGCCGGAATGGGCATTACCGCTGTTCCCATCGTCTACGTGAAGACCGAGCTGGAGCAGGGCTCGCTGGTCCTCCTACCGACGGTTAAAGCCTACGCCAGCGTGCACTACGCAGCCATCTTCTCTAAAGACGGCAACACCGCGCTGCCACGAGCAGTCGCCACCCTTGCGCGTCAGGCGGCAGCCAGCTTCTGCGAAGCGGCTGACCCATCCCAAGCCTGGCAGAACCACTCCACACACCCCTCGGAACAAGCATGAAAGTTTCTCTCATTCAAATGAATTCCGTGCCAGACAAGGCACGCAACTGCGCCGATGCAGACCGTATGGCGCGGCTTGCGGTCGACCGGGACGGTGCCGAGCTGGTGGTGTTTCCGGAGCACTTCGACTGGCACGGCGGCACCGTAGCGCAGAAGGTCGCGGCGGGTGAAGGCGTCCAGGGTGGCCCGGCCTACGACATGTGCCGCAAGCTGGCTGTCGATTGCCGCATCCATGTGCACACCGGTAGCTTCTACGAGGCAACCGAGGACAGGAAACGGGTCTACAACACCAGCGTCGTCTTCAATCCCGACGGCGAGGAAATTGGCCGCTACCGCAAGATCCACCTGTTCGACATCACCACGCCCGACGGCATGCGCTACGGCGAATCCGACGCGGTTGCTCCGGGCACCGACCCCGTGGTCGTCGATGTCAATGGCTTTAAGCTCGGCCTGGCGGTCTGCTACGACCTGCGCTTCCCCGAGCTGTTCCAGCGTCTCATGAAGAAGGGCGCCGACGTCATGGTGCTGCCCGCCGCCTTCACACTGCAGACCGGCAAGGACCACTGGGAAGTGCTATGCCGTGCCCGCGCCATTGAAACCCAGAGCTACTTCCTGGCCGCCGCAATGATCGGTCCATTCGACCAAGGTGGCGAGAAGCGCCACACCTATGGCCACTCGCTTGTTTGCGACCCGTGGGGCCACGTCATTGCCAAGGCTTCCGACGGAATCGGCCCGGTCTCGGCAAGGCTCGACAAGGAGCTCATCGCCAAAGCCCGTGCAGACATTCCCCTGCAGTCCCACAAGGTGCTCTGAATGAAAAAATTCCGCATCGGCCCCATGCCGGAGCCCATCTCCGATGCAGTGAAGCAGCGCCTGGCTGAAGTCGAGACCGCGACAGTCGGCCACTTTCGCCACTGGGGCTTCATGGACACCCGCATCCAGGCGCTCGGGCACAGCAAGCGCCTCGTTGGAACCGCCGTCACATTGGCCTTGCCAGCGCAGGATTCGACGCTGCTGCATCACACGCTCGGCCTGCTCAAGCCAGGGCACATCGTCGTCATCGACCGCCTTGGCGACCGCAAGCACGCTTGCTGGGGCGGCGGCGTGACCTATGCGGCGCACAGTGCCGGCGCCACGGCGGCCATCATCGATGGCATGTGCACCGACCCGCTGGAGATCGCGCAACTGCAGTTTCCGGTCTGGTGCCGAGGCATCTCACCGATCACCACCCGCATGTACAACCTGGGCGGACTGCTCAATCACCCGGTCTCGTGCGGCGGCGCGGTGGTGCGTCCGGGCGACATCATCCTGGCCGACGAGAACGGCGTGCTGGTGATTCCGCCCGACGAGGTCGAAGAGGTCGCCGAGATGGCCTTGGCCAAGCAAGCCCGTGGCAACGTGAACATCGAAAAGCTGCGCAACGGCGCAAGACTGGGTGACCTGTCTGGCGCGAACACGTTCATCGAGCAAGACGCGGCTGCCTGAACGTGCAATTCAGAAAAGAAATACATCCGAGGCCCAAAAAGCTCTGTCTCCACCCCACCGAAGGTCTCCAATGAAGCGCCATGCCTCCCGTATCGCAGCAGCCGTACTCTTGCTCTCCCCTTTCGCGGCTTATGCTGAATGGCCGAATCGACCCATCAAGATCATTGTTCCGTTCCCGGCGGGCAACTCCTCGGATGTGTCCATGCGCATCCTGGGCGAGAAGCTCGGAGCGCGCCTGGGCCAACCCGTCGTAATTGAAAACCGCATCGGTGCCGGCGGCACCATCGGCACGGCGGCCGCCGCGAAAGCCACTCCCGACGGGTACACACTGGCCATGGGCTCCACGGGCCCCCTGTCGATCGCTCAATGGCTGCGGCCGGATTCGATGCCCTACAACCCGGCCAAGGACTTCGCCGTTCTCGGTGCGGTTGCCTATGCCCCGCAGGTGCTCACCGTGCGAAGCAGCCTGCCGGTGGCGAACTTCAAGGAGTTCCTCGCGTATGGCCGCCAAAGCGGCAACAAGTTGAATTACGGCTCCAGCGGCAACGGAACCACTCCGCACCTGGTCATCGCGCAGCTGGTCAGCGAAGCCAGGCTGAACGCGGAGCACATCCCCTTCCAGGGCGGCTCGCAGGCGCTCACCAGCCTGGTGGGCGAACAGATCGACTTCATTTCCGACAATGTCCCCGTCATCCAGGGAGCGATTTCCTCCGGGCGCGTCAAGCCCCTTGCGGTGTCGTCGGCAAAGCGGATTCCATCGATGCCGGACATCCCGACCATTGCCGAGCAAGGCGTTCCCGGTTTCGACTATCAAGGCTGGATCCTGTTGGTCGGACCCAGCAAGCTGCCGGCGGCCATCGCCACCCGTTTGAACACCGAAGTCGAGGCCATCATGAAGATGCCCGAGGTTCGCCAGCGTTTCGGCGAACTGGGTCTGGCGCCCATGGACATGCCGAAGTCCGAGCTGGCCGGCTTCTTGGCCGCCGAATCGAAGAAGTGGCAGGCCGCCGTGAAGGTTTCAAACGCCATCGAAACCACGCGATAAGTTCCAGCTCGAAGGGGGTGCCGCAGACAAACGTCCCTTGGCAGAGTCATTGCGGCGCCGGCTCCAGGCTTCGCTGCAGCGCTTGCACGAATACCTTCACCGAGGGGTGGCTGCGCTCGCCGGCGCGAAACGCCACGGAGATCTTGCGCGTGACGGACGGCCGCAGCGGACGGGCCGCCAGCTGCTGCGTCATCTGCCCCAGCCTGAGCCCCGGAATGAGGGAGATGGAGCAGCCCGACTCCACCATCGCGGCGATGATCTCGGCGCCTCTGCAGGCAGCGTTCACCTTGGGATCGAACCCAGCCTTGCGGCACAGGCCGAGCACGAACTCGCCGTAGAAGCTGGTTGCGGAGTCCAGCGCCCACATCTCGTCCTTGAGCTCGGGCAGGGCAATCGATGTCCGGTGGGCCAGGGGATGGTCCTGCGCCATCGCCACGAGCAGCTCGTCGTCGATGAGCTTGACCTTCTGGACCGTCCGCTCCATCCGGGCCAGGCGCACGGACAGGTCGTCGACGATGGCCAGGTCCGCATCCCACGAGCCCAGTGCGGCCAGGCCTTCCGCGGGCTCCATTTCGATGAGCGCGATCTGCAGTCTCGGATAGGCCTGCTGCAGCGCCTTCAACACGGGCGGCAGCAATGCCGCGGCGGCTGTCGCGAACGCGGCCACGCGCAGGGTCCCCGCGATATCGTTGCGGATGACTGCCATCTCGGACTTCGCCTCGTCGAGCACGGTCATCACGCGCTCGGCATGCGCCACCAGCACCTCGCCCGCAGGCGTCAGCCTCACCCCGCGACCGCTGCGCTCGGTGAGGGCCACTCCCACCTCATCTTCCAGCTGGCTTATCTGCTGGGAGACGGCCGATGCGGTCAGGTTTAGTGCCTGCGCCGCGGCGGTGATGGTATGCCTGATGGCAAGCTCCCGCAGGGCCCTGAGCCGGGTGATATCCATCTGCGAAACCCTTCCAATGATTAAATTTATCTAATGTATTGGCCAATGAAAGATAAATTTTATTGGCACAACGCTTCTTCTACGATGCCGCTCAATACAAGCTTCACAGTGATTTGGAATTTCCATGGCAGTCAGCGTTTTCGACCTTTTCAAGATTGGCATCGGACCTTCGAGTTCCCATACAGTGGGGCCGATGCGGGCCGCCAGGATGTTCACGCATGCGCTGCGGGAGCAGGGGCTGCTCGGCCCGGTGCACCGGGTCGTCGCCGAAATGTTCGGCTCGCTTGGAGCCACGGGAAAGGGGCATGGAACGGATACGGCGGTCCTCCTGGGCCTGGCCGGCCATGAGCCGGACACGGTGGATGTGGATGCGGTGCCCTCGATCCTGCAGGACATCCGCGACTCGAATTCGCTGCGGCTCGATGGCCAGCACGCGATTGGCCTCGACTTCAAGAAGGATGTCCTGCTCTACGGCCTCAAGGCGCTGCCTTTTCATCCCAACGGCATGCGCTTCACGGCCTTCGACGCGCAGGGCAGCAGCCTGCTCGAGAAGACCTATTACTCGGTTGGCGGCGGATTTGTCGTGAGCTCGGACCTGGCGGCCGACGGCACGCGGCAGAAGGTCATTGCGCCAGACACCACGGCGCTGCCCCTGCCGTTCAAGAGCGGCGACGACCTGCTGCGGCTGACCCGGCAGAACCACTGCAGCATCGCCGAAGTGATGCGGCGCAACGAGCGGCATTGGCGCGATGACGCCGAAACGCGCGCCGGGCTTTTGAAGATCTGGGACGTGATGCGCCAGTGCGTCGACCGGGGCTGCCGCACCGAGGGTACGCTGCCAGGCGGATTCAAGGTCAGGCGCCGCGCGGCGGCCTGGGCGCAAAGGCTGGGCCAGGCGCCTGCAATTCAGGCGGACCCGCTTGCCGTCATGGACTGGGTCAACCTGTTCGCGCTTGCCGTGAACGAAGAGAACGCCGCAGGTGGGCGTGTCGTCACCGCGCCAACCAACGGCGCCGCCGGCATCGTTCCTGCCGTCCTGCACTATTACACGCGCTTCGTGCCTGATGCCAGCGAGCAGGGCATCATCGACTTTCTCCTCACGGCCGCCGCCATCGGCATCCTCTACAAGGAGAACGCCTCCATATCGGGCGCCGAGGTCGGCTGCCAGGGCGAGGTGGGCGTCGCCTGCTCGATGGCCGCGGCCGGGCTGTGCGCCGTCATGGGAGGCACGCCCGAGCAGGTTGAAAACGCTGCCGAGATCGGCATGGAGCATCCCCTGGGGCTCACTTGCGACCCCGTCGGGGGGTTGGTGCAGATTCCCTGCATCGAGCGCAATGCGGTGGCGTCGGTGAAGGCCATCAACGCTGCGCGCATGGCGTTGCACGGCGATGGCACCCATCACGTGAGCCTTGATCAAGTCATCAAGACGATGAGGGAAACGGGGGCCGACATGCTCACCAAGTACAAGGAAACCTCAAGGGGTGGCTTGGCCGTGAACATCGTCGAGTGCTGAAATCATCGTCTAGTACTTGACTTTTCGGTGGCTGAGTGAGGTCGCTGCCATCTGAAGCGGTACCGGCTAGGCATATGCCGCAATGTCTGTGCAGGGCAAAGCAAAACTTCTGAAGTACTGCAGCTCGTCATGCACTTGCAAGGGGTAGCCTGTTACTCGCCCGGGAAGAGCTACCGATAAGCGCCGCTTATAGTGCGCTCTCGATCCACTCGCCATTGCAACCCGCACTCTTCCCTGCGATTGCCGCCGCGGCGCCCATGCGGCAATTTCGATGCCGATCCAGGCCATGAAGATCAAGGCGCTGGCCGTGACCTCGCCCAGCGCCCGCGCTTCATGCCGCAGGTGCCCAAGTCCCACCGCGAGCCCTACTGCACGATGACAATGCCCAGCCTGTTGTTGGCCTGGGTCAGCCCCCTGACGCCTAACAAGGGTGTATAGGATGGAGCGCCCAATTTGTTTTGCGCCCTATCGAACAGTACTGCGGCCCGCTTGTCGTTGAGCTGCTTGGAGACAAAGAGAAAGCCATCCACATGGGCCGGGTGCGCATGGACGGCCGCAGCCCACTGCTGGGTTACGTCGTAGGGGTACTCTGCCGACAGGCTGTTGTTTCCGCCAATGCGTTTGAGGTGCTGTCCCGTAAGGTCGGCAAGTCTCAGCACGCCCTCATGGTTACCGGCAGCAAAAGTCACCAGATAGCGCGCTGCGATTTCTTCCTGCTGGATCCTAAACTGCCCCTTCTCGGGCAATTCATCGTGCAGCACCGACTCCGCGATGGCGGTGTCCAGTTGCAGGCCGCAGTAGCATGCCCCAAACCGCCTGTCCGGGTCGTCGAACCGGTTGGCTGCATGCTTTCCGAAATAAGGCTCCCCGGTATTGCGCCGGCCGATCCTTTTGAGCGAAGTCACGGCGATCTCTTTGATGCGCAACGGAAGGTCGGAGAAGTCGACAGATGGCGATGGAAGCGACACTGGGCTCATGCCTCTTCGGCAAACGCAGCGGCAATATCCTTGACCTTCGCAACCCGGCCGGCGGCAAGGGCCTGCAGCGGGGTTTCGCCTCCCAGCGATCCCTTGCGCGTGAGGAAGAACTGCAGCTTCGCGCCTCCCGGCAGGTCACCGAGCGCCTTGGTCACCGCCTCCAGGTGCCTGCGGTCATAGGCAGAATCCGCATAGAAGGTCGGGAAGTACCGCTCGGCTCTATGTGTCAGAGAGAAAATGCGGTGGTTCTTGGCGGCCTTGGATACGGCCTGCCGGGAGCTCCATCCCATCAACTCCTGGAATTCCACAGGCGTTACCAGCTGTCCCTTGCGGACCATGGTTTCAGTGCTGTCCAAAACCAAGGCAGCGCGCGTCTCATGCTCGCCAGACTGCTTTCCCGGCTCTTTGCTTCGATCGGATGCTGCCGGGGTCTCGACTGCCGCTACCCGCAGGACCCGGACGGTGTTTTCCAGCTCCTGCAAAGCAATCTTCAGCTCCTTACGCAAGCTTGGCCCCAAGTGTTTGCTGCCGTCCACAGGCGAGGGGACGATGCGCAAAATGCCATCATTGAACTCGCGAAGACTGTCGACAAACGCCGGAATGTCGACCTTCTGCGTGGCACGCATACGGGCGGTAATGGACATGGCAACTCCTTTTCAGAGTTTCCAATCTAACGGAGTTAGACAACCATGTCAACCAAAACAACCATGTCGCCTGGATGATCGGATTTTTCTCCCTGGTTGCCAGCGTAGATCACGCTCATGCCTGCGAGGGCGGCACGCCATTCCCGAAAATGCTCTGCGAAGGTCTTGGGCGGTCAGCAGGCTGGACACTCCCATCGGCTCAAATCGCACCCATGGATCGAGAGCCAACGCTGGCCAGGAATAGCTACCGATAACACCGGCTGCTTATCACGCGCTATAACGCAACCCTTTTCGTTTAACTGCTGAGAACTCGCATCGATGTGCCCTTCGCGCAATTTACCCAGCAGCTCCGCGTTCGAGCCGAGGGTGAGCTCGGTCTCGAGGTCTGGCGTGCTGTGCCGTAGGGAGACGATGAGCTGCGGCACCAACTGGATGGTCAGCGAGTAGCGGGCCCCGATCTTGAACCAGCCCGTGCCGCTGCCCCCTGCCGCCCGGGTGGCGCGCAAGTCGCTGTCCATGCTGCGCAGCACCTCCCGGGCGACCTCCCCCAGCACATGGGCGGCCTCCGTGGACACGAGGTTGCGGCCCTGGTGGCGGAAAAGCGCGCAGCGCGCGCCTTCCTCGAGCAAGTGCAGCGCGTAGTGGACACTCACGGTCTGGTCTCAAGCTGCTCAGCCGTGCGGGCAAGGTTTCTGGACTCCATGAACGCCAGCAGCACGCGCAGCTTGCGGAAGCTCACTTCGTCGTCCGTCGATCTGAGCCAGTCTGGATGCGGCATGGTGCAAGGATAAGGCGGCGCGCTGCTCAGCGGTCCAACGGCAGGTGCAGCGACTCCTTCACCTCCTCCATCACCACCACGCTGCGCGACGCGGCCGTGACGGGCAAGCGCTTGAGGATGTTTCCCAGCAGGTGCCGGTACTCGCCCATGCCGCGCAGCCTAAACTTGACCAGGTAGTCATAGTCGCCGGAGACCAGATGGGCCTCCATGACCTCGGGCATCTGCGATAGCTCCCTCTTCACCTGGTCGAACACATCCCCGGACTTCGCGGACAGCTTGATCTCCACGAACACCAGCAGGGTCCTGCCCAGCGCCTCGGGCGACAGGCGCGCATGGTAGCCCTCGATGAGGCCCTCGCGCTCCATCCTCTTGACCCGCTCGGTGCAGGGCGATGCCGACAGTCCCACCTTCTCGGCCAGCTCCGTCATGGAAATGCGTCCCTGGCGCTGCAGGACATCAAGGATGGCAAGGTCGATCCGGTCGGTCTGGAACATTGTCTGTCGATCCCCACAAAGCAACTTTAAAACAGTGGATTAAATTGCCGATGATATCAATAACGGTGAAATCTGCTGCACATGCTTTTCTAGAATTTGCTGATCCACCGTCAACCATCGAACACTCCATGAAAGTCATTGTTACAGGCAGCGGCATCGTCGGAACCGCCACTGCGTACTATCTGGCCAAGGCCGGCGCCGAGGTCACCGTCATTGACCGCCAGCCCGGCCCGGCTCTGGAGACCAGCTTCGCCAATGCCGGCCAAGTCTCGCCGGGCTACTCGACGCCCTGGGCTGCGCCGGGCATTCCACTCAAGGCGCTCAAATGGATGGTGCAGAAGCATGCGCCGCTCGCGGTGCGCGCCGACGGCAGCCTGTGGCAGCTGATGTGGATCGCGCAGATGCTGCGCAACTGCACCCCGCAGCGCTACGCGGTGAACAAGGAACGCATGATGCGCATTGCCGAATACAGCCGCGACTGCCTGCGCGCGCTGCGCAGCGACACCGGCATCCAGTACGAGCAGCGCACCGGCGGCACGCTGCAGCTGTTTCGCAGCCAGGCGCAGATCGACACGGCGCAGCGCGACATCGCGGTCCTTGAGGAGTGCGGCGTCGCGTACGAGCTGCTGGACCGGCAATCCCTGCCGCGCGCCGAGCCCGCGCTGGCCCATGCGCAGGACCGGCTCACCGGCGGCCTGCGCCTTCCCGGGGACGAGACCGGCGACTGCCAGCTGTTCGCCACCGAGCTGGCGCGCATGGCGCGCGGCCTGGGGGTAAGGTTCCTGTTCGGCCAGGACATCGAACGCATCGAAGCGCATGCCGGCCGGGTCCAGGGCATCCGCGCCGGCGGCCGGCTGCTCCAGGCGGATTCCTATGTGATGGCACTGGGCAGCTTCTCGCGCGGCATGCTGCGGCCGCTGGACCTCGAGCTTCCGGTCTATCCGGTCAAGGGCTACTCGCTCACCATCCCGCTAGTGGACGCTTCGCGCGCACCCCAGTCGACCGTGCTGGACGAGACCTACAAGATCGCGATCACGCGCTTCGACAACCGCATCCGCGTGGGCGGAATGGCCGAACTGGCGGGCTTCGACATGCGGCTCGATCCCCGGCGGCGGGCGACGCTCGAGATGGTGGTCAGCGATCTGTTCCCGGGCGGCGACCTGCAGCGCGCTGCGTTCTGGACCGGCCTGCGCCCGATGACGCCCGACGGCACGCCGATTATCGGTGCCACCCGCTATGCCAACCTGTTCCTAAACACGGGCCACGGCACGCTCGGCTGGACGATGGCCTGCGGCAGCGGCCGCGTCGTCGCCGACCTGGTCACCGGGCGCCGGCCGGAAATCGATACTGCGGGCCTGGGCGTGGACCGTTACGCCGCTTCGGGACGCCGTGCGTCATCCGCACCCGCCCCCATGGCGGCATGAGCCGGCCCAGCTCGGCGCGCATCGACCTGGATGCGCTGCGCCACAACTACGCCACCGCGCGCAAGCTGCATGGCCGCAAGGTGCTCGCGGTCCTCAAGGCCGACGCCTACGGCCATGGGGCCGTGCGCTGCGCCCTGGCGCTTGCCGGCATGGCGGATGGATTCGCCGTCGCGTTCCTGTCAGAGGCAATGGAGCTGCGCGCCGCGGGCGTCACCGCACCGATCCTGCTGCTCGAAGGAGCATTCGACGGGGAAGAGCTGAAGGTCGCGGCACGGCACGCGCTGGCAGTGGTGGTGCACCACGAATCACAGCTGCGCATGCTGGAGAGCGCACGTGGCCTGGCAGGCACGCTGGATGTCTGGCTCAAGATGGATTCGGGCATGGGGCGCGCCGGCATGGCCCCTGAAGCGATGCGCGCTGGCTTTGCGCGCCTGCAGGCCTGCCCGGCAGTGGCCGAGGTCGTGCTCATGAGCCACTTCGCGCGCGCGGACGAACCGGGCATGTCCACCACTGCCAAGCAACTCGCTGCGTTTCAGGCAGCCTGCGGGGGGCTCGATGCGCGCGCCAGCCTGGCGAATTCTGCTGGCATCCTGGCCTGGCCAGAGGCCTGCCGCAGCTGGGGCCGGGCCGGCATCATGCTGTACGGCGCCGACCCGCTGCCGCCGACGTACCGGCAGGCGCCGCTGCAGCCGGTGATGACGCTGCAAAGCCAGGTCTTCGCCGAGCGACTGCTGCCGCCGGGCGCGCCGCTGGGCTATGGCGGCGGCTTCGTTGCCGAGCGACCCACACGCGTCGGCCTGGTCGCGCTCGGCTATGCCGACGGCTATCCGCGCAGCGCGCCCGCGGACACCCCGGTGGCCATCGAAGGGCACGCCGCACGACTGATCGGGCGCGTGTCGATGGACATGCTCACAGTGGACCTCACGGATCTTCCCGCGTGCGGCATCGGCAGCAAGGTCGAGCTGTGGGGCAGGACCATCGATGTGAACCAGGTGGCGGCCGGCGCCGGAACCATTGCCTACGAGCTGCTGTGCAATGTGAAGCGCGTACCGCGCGTCTACGAAGGCGCCGATGCTGTGCCTGAGGCATCCAATCCCGGCCCATGCTTCGAGGAACTCCACCTGTGAACAGCATCCTGCTCGCGGCGGGATATTGCCGCCGCGCAGGGAAATTCACCGTTTCTCCAGGACGGCTTCGCCGTCCGCGCTCCTGACCCTGCTGTGAACGACAGGGTTTGCTGCGCATTAGATCAAAACGATGCGCGAAACGGGTGCCGACATGCTCACGAAATACAAGGAAACCTCCAGAGGTGGCCTGGCCGTGAATATCGTCGAGTGTTGAGGCGGCGCATCCCGATTGCAGTGCTCAGTCCGGCGCCCATCCGCGTGGGGCCTCGGTGCCTGCCTTTGGCAAAATCCAGTGCTTGCGCCAACACGGCGCAGGCGTGCCGGAAAACAGCCCTTGATTTCACCATGACAAAACGCGACGTCACTTACCGAATGCTCGAGGCCTTCCGCGCAGCGATGCTCCACAACGGCATTGGCGCCGGTGCCGAGGCACTGGGCATATCGCAGCCGGCAATGAGCCGGCTGATTGCTGACCTGCAGAAATCGGTCGGTTTTCTGCTTTTTACCAAGCGGGGACGCTCCATCCAGCCAACGGAGGAAGCCCATGCACTCATGGCCAAGGTGCAGCAAGCATTTCTGGGATTGGAGCAGATCGTCGATTTCTCCGACCAACTGCGCAAACAGAAGCTCGACCATCTCTCCATCTCCGCGGTGCCTTCGATCGGCCACTCGATCATGCCTGGCGTGGTGCGGCAACTCCGGCAGCAATTCCCGGATGTTCTGGTGACGCTGCGCGTCACGTCGTACGTGGATGTCGCGCGGCACGTCAAGAACCGGCAGGCCGACATTGGCTTGACGGCCGACGCCTTGTCCCTGGGCGAGCTGGCGACCATTGCCGAATTTTCTTCGGAATGCGTCTGCATCGGCACTTCGCAATGGCTCGATGCAAAGGCGCAATATGTCGATGTATCGGAGCTGGCGGGCAAGCCCTTCGTCGGCCCCACGGGGACGTTCCAGACCCGGCTCAATGCCTGGCTCAATGCCAACGGCGTGCAGGTGGATGCGATGGTCGAAGCCTCGCTGTTCCAATCAATCAGCGATCTGTGCCTCGAAGGGCTGGGCATTGCCGTGGTCGATCCCATGACCGGCGCGAAACACCGAAGGCATGGAGGTATCGTTTTGCCGCTGCGCCCCCCCATTGCCTACACGGTCTATGCGACGGCCATGGGGGATGCCCGGCTGTCCGCGCCGGCGCGGGAGCTCATTCGACTGCTGGCTGCAGCAAGCCGCGAATCCATCACATAAGCGGATGGATCGATGTTCTAGCGTCCATGGATAACAAAGCGATATGTCCATACGATGAAACCTCGAACGTTTATTCAACGGAGGTTTCATGCGGTCTCGATTCGCTTTTCGGTCAGAGATAGTGGGCGTCATTGGTGCGGGATTACTGTGCATGGCGACTGCGGCAAAGGCCGAATGGCCGGAAAAGCCGATTCGATTGGTCGTCAATGCGGGTGCCGGCGGCGCAGCGGACGGGACGGCGCGCATCCTGGCCGAGGCGTTGGGCAAGAGACTGGGTCAGCCGATCGTCATCGAGAACAAACCGGGAGCGTCGGGTGTCATCGGCCTCGATGCCGTGGCCAAGGCGGCGCCGGATGGCTACACCATCGGCAATGCCAATCTGGCGACCTACACCGTGACAGCCTTGACCGCCAGATCCCTGCCCTACAAACCCGCCCGGGACTTCACGCCGATCGCCCGGCAATGGACGCAGCCAAACCTGCTGGGCGTGAACAAGGATTTTTCCGCCAGGAGCGTGGAAGAACTGGCCGCTCATGCCAAATCGCATCCCGGCGAGGTTTTCTATGGCTCCACCGGCAGCGGCACGGCCTTGCATGTCCTGGGCGCCCTGTTTGGCAATCTCTCGGGCGCGCAGCTGACCCATGTTCCATACAAGACCGCGCCCGCGGCGGAATTGGATCTGGCGTCGGGCCAGATCCAGATGATGTTCAGCAACTTCACCTCCATGGAGCCGCAGGTGCGTGCCGGGCGCATCAGGGCGCTGGCCATCACGGGACCGGTGCGCTCGGCGCTGCTGCCCAACGTGCCCACCATTCGCGAGGCGGGCTATCCCGATCTCGAGATGGAAACCTGGGGCGGCATCGTCGGGCCGGCCAACATGCCGCAAGCCATCGTCGACAAGCTCCATCGCGAAATCAATGCCGTGCTGGCGGACCCCGAAGTCATCAGGAGGCATGAAGCCCTCGGTGCCAAGGTCGCGCCTGGTTCGATTGCCGAATACAAGCGCATGCTGGAAAACGACAGCGCGCGTTGGGGCGAAGTCGTCAAGCGCAACAAGATCACGCTGGATTGACGGCCGCATCTTCCCGGGCACCGTGCAGCCAGGCAGTGCGTGCAGCCGCTGTCGCCCGAACCCATCCAAAGCATCCTTATGTCTTCAAATGAAATCATTGTCGTGGGGGGCGGCCTGGTCGGCGCCGCCATCGCCTACGGCGCCGCCCGGTGCGGCCGCTCGGTGACGCTGCTGGACCAGGCAGACGTGGCCCATCGGGCGTCGCGCGGCAACTTCGGCCTCGTCTGGCTGCAAAGCAAGGGCGCGGGCTTTGCGCGCTATGCACGCTGGAGCCGGGATGCGGTCGATCACTTTGGGCCGCTAGCCAGGGAGTTGTACGAACGCACCGGCATTGATGTCGACCTGCAGCAAAACGGTGGCTTCTGGCTGGGATTCAGCGAAAAGGAGATGGCCGAGCGGCAGGCGCTGCTGGCGGACATCAACGCTGCCGACGGCCGCACACCGTTCGAGATGCTCGACCACAACGAACTCAAGGCGCGCCTTCCGGCCATCGGTCCGTCCGTCGTGGGCGGCAGCTGGTGCGCGCTGGATGGCCATGTGAACCCGCTCAAGCTGCTGCATGCGCTGCACGCCGGGTTGAAGCTCCACGGCGGGCGCATCTGCAACGGCGTCGATGTGCGCGAGGTGCGCTCGCTCGGCTTCGACAAAGGCTTTGTCGCCACTGGCGCGGACGGCGAGAAATGGGCCGCGGACAAAGTCGTTCTGGCTGCCGGCTTGAACAACGACACGCTGGCCCCGCAGCTGGGCATGCATGCTCCCGTGATCGCCAATCGCGGGCAGGTGCTCATCACCGAGCGGCTGCAGAAATTCCTTCCCTATCCCACCAACAAGGCGCGCCAGACCGCCGAAGGCACGGTCCAACTCGGCTTTTCTGTGGAAAACGTGGGGCGGGACGATGGCACCACGGTATCGGCCGTCGAGTGGATTGCCAAGCGCGCAGTGGCGACGTTCCCGATTCTCGGCTCGGCCAAGCTGGTGCGGGCCTGGGGGGCGCTGCGGGTGATGACACCGGACGGCTCCCCGATCTACCAGGAATCCGAGAAAACACCCGGAGCCTTCGTGGCAACCAGCCACAGCGGCGTTTCCCTGGCCGGCTCGCATGCCTTTGAAATCGGTTCCTGGGTCGCCGGCGTCACTGCCGCGCCCGACGGCATCGAACAGTTTGCCGGCGAAAGATTCTTGGATCCCAACAGGAAATTCAGCAATGCACACTAAATCCGCAGCCCCCTGCACTTCTCTTTTTGTCCAGTCAGCCGATGCAGACGCGCAGAAGGTGCAGATCCACTTTGAAGGCCAGCCATTGAATGTGCCTGCCGGCATCAGCGTGGCCTCGGCGCTGCTGATGTCGGGCGTGCGCAGCTTTCGTTCGACCCCGGTGTCGGGTGCGTCGCGCGCGCCCTACTGCATGATGGGCGTGTGCTTCGAGTGCCTGGTCGCCATCGATGGCCGTCCTGGTCGCCAGTCGTGCCTTGTCGCCGTCAAGGACGGAATGGTTATCCAGCGCCAGGAAGGTGCCTCGGAACTCGTCATTCAGCGCGCAGAGGATTGACCATGGAAAACATCGTGCAAACGTTTGACTTGGTGGTCATCGGCGCCGGCCCCGCCGGCCTTAGTGCGGCGATCGAAGCCCGCCGCCTGGGCCTGACCGTCGCGGTACTGGATGAACAGCAGCGCGTCGGCGGGCAGATCTACCGCGCGATCCAGGACTCGACGCAGCGCCGGCGCCAGGTCCTCGGTCCGGACTATGCGGCAGGCGCGCTGCTTGCCGAGACCTTTGCTACCTGCGGTGCGCAGCATGTGGCGGGGGCCGCGGTCTGGAATGTCGACCGGGACAAAACCGTTTCCTATCTCCAGGACGGGCGCAGCAAAACTGTACGCGGCCGCAGCCTGGTGCTCGCCAGTGGCGCGATGGAGCGGCCTTTTCCGGTTCCTGGCTGGACGCTGCCGGGGGTGATGGGCGCGGGCGCGGCGCAGATCCTCTACAAGACCTCCGGAGCCGTTCCAGGCGAACCGGTGGTTCTCGCAGGCTGCGGTCCGCTGCTGCTGCTGCTGGCGCAGCAATATCTGGAGGCGGGAGTGCGCATCAAGGCGCTGATCCACACCACGGCAACGGCGGACTACCTGCGCGCTGCTCCCCATCTTCCAGGCGCATTGCGTGGCTGGAAGGACCTTGCCAAGGGTGCAGCAATGCTCAGGAAAATCCGTGCGCATGGGGTCGAAACCTACGCCGGTGCGAGCGCCTTTTCCATCGAAGGTCAGGATCGGGCCCAAGCCATCTCGTTCACCCATGGCGGGCGGCAAAAGCGCATAGAGACCTCGCTGGTTCTGTTGCACCAGGGGGTGGTGCCCAACACACAGCTGAGCTGGTCGCTCAGAGCCGAACATCGTTGGGACGAGCAGCAATTGTGCTGGGTGCCCGTGACCGACACGGCGGGCCAGATCGAGGACACCAGCATCTACATCGCCGGCGACAGCCGCGGCATCGTCGGCGCCAAAGCCTCTGCCGCTCAAGGGCGGCTCGCAGCGTTGGACATTGCTCGCCGACTGGACAAGGTCGCGCCTGGCGCGCTTGACGCGACACGGGAAGACATGGCCAGGGAGCTGAACAAGAGCACGCAGATACGCCC
Organism: Comamonas antarctica; assembly: GCF_013363755.1. Lineage (NCBI taxonomy): Bacteria > Pseudomonadati > Pseudomonadota > Betaproteobacteria > Burkholderiales > Comamonadaceae > Comamonas > Comamonas antarctica. The sequence continues at coordinate 93,495 of NZ_CP054842.1, read as the reverse complement.
TTTCCTGGACAGTCTTTACCGGCCGCTCGATGCGCACCGCATTCCTGTGGACGACCAGGTCACGGTCTGCCGCTGCGAAGAAGTCACGGCTGGGCAGATCAAACGCTACGTCGAGGTGGGCTGCATCGGCCCCAATCAGACAAAGGCCTTTGGCCGCTGTGGCATGGGGCCATGCCAGGGCCGGCTCTGCGGCCTCACGGTCACGGAAATCATTGCCAGCGAACGCCGGCTGAGCCCAGCCGAGGTCGGCTATTACCGCATCCGTCCGCCTTTGAAGCCCATCACGCTGAGCGAGCTCGCGGGCAGCGAGTGAAGGCAGTATCCCTCTTTCAATAAACCAACCATGGAGTTTCTTATGGAAATCAAACGCATCGCCACCGATACACGCCGCTCGCGTGCGGTCGTCTACAACGGTATGGTCTTTGTCGGCGGGCAGACCGCCGATGACCGGAGCCAGGACATCCGCGGACAGACCCTCCAGACCTTGGCAAAGATAGAAAAGTTTCTGGCCGACGCAGGCACGGACAAGAGCCGCCTGCTGACGGCTCAGATCTGGATCAAGGATCTGGAGCGGGACTTTGCGGGCATGAACGAAATCTGGGATGCCTGGACCGCGCCGGGCGCTGCGCCCACGCGTGCCACGGCCCAGTGCGATCTGGGCGCGAAGGACATTCTGGTGGAGATCATCGTGACCGCTGCGGTCAATTGACGGTACGCATATGGGTGTCGGGCACCGCTGGCTTGGCGGGCAGTTGCATCGGCACGAAGGCTGACGGCACTTGAGCCGCCTGAAGCTGAGGTGCGGGCAGCGCATCCTGCCGGCAGATGGCGGGGACCGTCTCGGCGATCCGCACCCAGCGGCGCAGCAGGTTTGCGTTGATGCCGTTGGCCATTGCCACTGCTGCCGTCGACATGCCTGGTTGCATGCACAGCGCCACCGCGTTGGCTTTGAATTCGTCGCTGTGAATGCGCCGGCGCCGGCGGTCGTCGATGACTTGTTCGGGAATAGTGTTCACGTGTCCACCAAGGGAGTTGAGGTGGACACGAGACTCCTACGGAACTCGCGGACGATCAAGGTGGCGTGGCTGGCCGCTTACTCCGACGCGCCCAGACGTCTGCCAGGCCCGCGCTGCCGGTCAGGTCGGAAGCATGAAGCCGTCGAAGAAGGCCGACAGCTCCACATGCGTATCCAGCGGCAGCACCTGGGCCACATACTGGTCGGAACGCACCACCACCAGCGTGCCCCGCCTGCGGTCGATGTCGCGCAGCGCGAAGATGTCCTGGCCGCTCCTGGGATCCGGGGCAAACACCTTTTCCAGGTTATGGAGTCCGTGCCGGTCCTTTTGCGGATGCAGCAGGGCCGGCAAGGCGTGCAGCTCGATGTCCTGGTACGGCTCCTGGAAGATGGCGCGCAGGTCGAACAGCGCATCCGGGTCCTGGCCCAGCGCCCTCTCGGTACCAGCACGCCTATACACTGGCTCGACGTACTGATCCAGTGTCATCGACACGGATCGCCTCAGGAGCTCGCGCAGGCAAGCGGTATTGAGGCTCGACGCGCTCAGCGGCCAGGTCATGCAAGAGGAGGTTGCAAAACCTGTGCATACACCTGCGGACGGCGGTCGTTCAGCACGTGATTGTTAGCGTTGAGGGCGCGCAGCTGGCGAGCAGTGTTGAAGTCAATCTCCGCCAACAGCATTTCTTCCCTGTCGGGTGATGCCGGTCCGGCCAGTGGCCAACCGTCGGGGCCCACGATCAGGCTGCGGCCGAGGAAGGGCTGCCCGCGTTCGATGCCGATGCGATCCGCTGCGGCGACAAACAGCGCGTTGGTGTGCGCGCCGCCCATCGCGAGAAGATTCGCCATGGTAGGAAGGTCGGACGGCTGGTGTCGCATGGGAACCCAGTTTGTTGGCACACACAAGAGTTCGGCGCCACCGACTGCGGCCATTCGGTAGATCTCACTAAACCACATGTCGTAGCAGATAGCGCAGGCAAAGCGCCCCCCTTCGAATTCGAACACCGGCACGCCCAGGTCGCCCGGCTCGAAGAACAGCTGCTCGGCGTCCCAAAGGTGGTTCTTTCGGTAGGTGCCCAAGTACCCGTCGGGACCAATGACCGCAGCGGAGTTATAGAGCCGGTCGCCAACGCGTTCAGAGACGCCAGCGACGATCACAAGGCCAAGCTTTGCAGCAGTGCGTATCCAAGCCTCGCAGCTGGGACCACCGGGCACCGGCTCCGCCGCCTCGAATGCCTCCTCTCGGGAATTGAAAACGTAGCCTGTGTTGCACAACTCGGGCAACACCACAAGACGTGCGCCCGCGGCCGCTGCCGCTTCGATGTACTCCAGGCTGCGCCTGAGGTTGTCCACCTTCTGGCCTACACGAGGTTCCATCTGAACGCAGGCGATTCGCAGCGAGATCGGAGTTTGGTTGGCTGTCATGAGCGTATAAATGGGAAGAAATTGCAAATTACGCTGTCACAGCCCCAAATCGGCCGCGATATGCTGCGCTGCTTGATTGGAATCCACCCTGGCTGCATTGACGATCTCGCCGCGCTTGAGCAGCAGATAGCGGTCGGCCACCGATAGCGCGAAGCTGACGTTCTGCTCTACCAGCAACATGGCGGTTCCCGAGCGCTCGCGCTCGCTCCTGAGAATTGCCGCCAAGCGTTCGATCACCGAGGGTTGCAGGCCTTCGGTGATCTCGTCGATCAGGATGAGCGCTGGAGCGGAAAGGAGCGCGCGCGCAATCAGCAGCATCTTCTGTTCGCCCCCCGAAAGCGTTCCTGCACGCTGCTTTAGGCGCGTGGCCAGAACCGGGAAGACGTCGGCGACGCGCTCAAATTGCCTATTGAACGATTTCGATTCGCGCAGCCCCAGCTGCAGGTTCTGCTCGACGCTGAGGTCGTGGAACAGAGGCTTCTCCTGGGGGGCGTAGGCTAGTGCACGCCGAGCCACCTGGTGCGCGCGCAGCTTACTCACATTTTCACCAAAGATGGACACCGTGCCACGTTGCGCCGCAACCAGGCCCATGATGGTTTTCAAGAGGGTACTCTTGCCCATGCCGTTCTTTCCCAACAGCGCAACGATCTCCCCCGGTGCAACCGAAAGGCTCACGCCGTGCAGAACCATTGCACCGCCGTAGCCGGCGGTGAGCTCACTGACCTCAAGTGCGGCACTCATGCATGTTCTCCAGGTGCGCCAGCACCGGCATAGACCTCGCGAACGAGTTCGGAGTTGACAACCTCTTCGACACTGCCGTCGAGGACGATCTGGCCTTGATGCAAGACGATGATCCGGCTGCTGATCTCGTGCACGAAGTCCAAGTCGTGCTCGACCAGCAGTACGCACAGAGCGTAGTTCCGAGTCAGGTCAAGCAGAATGGCTCCGATCTGCGTACGTTCTGCCTTGGTAAGCCCGGCCGTGGGTTCGTCAAGGAGTAGCACGTTAGGTTCCAGCGCCAGCACCATCGCCAACTCGAGGGCTTGCTTCATACCGTGCGAGAGATCGCGCGAAGCGACATCCAATTGCTTGTCCAGCCCAGTGGCTCGCAGCACCTCGAGCGCGGCATCCGGCAATGCGAGAACCGAGGCACGCCGCAAGAGTGACGGCGGCTCGAGCCGCGTGCGGGACACCCGCATGGCCTGCGCAACCGTCAGTGACTCGAACACGTTGGCATTCTGGAACTTGCGACCTGCTCCCAGTGCGACACAAGTCGCTGGCGGGGACCGAAGGATGTCATGGTCATTGAGCCTGATGGTTCCCGATGTCCGCTCAGCGCCATCGGCGATGCATTTCATCAAGGTGGTTTTGCCCGCACCGTTCGGGCCGATCAAGCTCAGCAGCTCGTTGGGCCGCACCTTGAAGTCGATGCCGCGCAGTACTTGAAGACTCCCGAAGCGCTTGTGGACGTCTTCGACGCTGAGCGCAAACCGGCCGACCGAGGCCAAGCCAGCGAGAGGCCGTGGTTCGGCAACGCGCAGTGCCCCCTCCCTTGCGCGCGCAGCGCTCCGCCGGGTGCCGAGCCGACACCATCTACGCACAGCGTTCAGCAGCGCTGGCAGCAGCCCCTGTGGCATAGCAACGATGACGATGACAAAAGCCACACCACTCAGTAGTTTCCACAGGAACGGAAGGCTGCCACTCAAGTAGGAGGTGCTGCTGTCGAGCAGCACGGTACCAATCACCGGTCCGAGCAGGGTGCCGCGCCCCCCGAGAGCGACCCACATCAGCAGTTCGGTGCCGAACGCGAAGCCAGCGTATTCCGGTGCCACCACCATCTGCACGCAGGCGAAGAGAAAGCCGGCGCAGGAGGCGACCGCCCCACAGGCGACCATGAGCAGAATCTTTACGCGCGAGACATTGATCCCAAGATACGCGCAGCGCTGTTCATTATCTCGAATGGCCTCGAGAATGCGGCCTGCGTCGCTGCGAACGAAGACCCATGCGCCCGCGGTGATCACGAGCAGGAAGCCAGCGGTGATACGGAACCAGGCCTCGAGGGACAGGTCAAAGCTCTCGAACCCAGCGAGTCCGCTGCTCGAGCCGGTGAAGCTGCCGCCGGAATACAGCAACTGACTCACAACGATGGGCAGTACCAGGGTGATGACAGAGCCGTAAAGCGCCGAGGCACCGGGATGGAAAGCGAACCAGCCCACGACTAGAGCGACCAGCATGGCGCCGGCGATGGCGATGCCGAAGGCCATCAGGGCCGTTCCTGGTCCAAAGCCGACGTGCGTGAAAGTCAACGCTGCCGCATAGGCGCCGAGGCCGAAGAACGCTGACTGTCCGAAAGTCAGAATGCCTGTGTAGCCCCAAAGGATGTCGACTGTGATGGCGACCGCTGCATAGAGGAAGGCGCGGATGAGCGTATTGACCAGATAGGTCGGCAATACGTCGGGCGCTATGAAAAGCAAAACAATGCCTGCGGCTGCCAGACCGACGGGCAAGGCCAATCGACGCCTGGTCACTGCGGGGTTTGCGACTACGGGTTGGGTGCTAATGTTCATGTGTGTTTCAACCTCGTGCAAAGCCTTCCGGACGCACGCGAAGGATCAGCGCTGCAAGCACCACGATGGTCAACCCGCCCAAGATAGGATTGGCCCAGGTGCTGACCAAGACTTGGGCGCCACCGAGTACCAGACAGGCGATGCCGAGACTGACCAGAGAAACGCCAGAGACCATCACGATCATGAAGGCGTTGACAAGCCAAGGCACGCCCATGTTGGGGTCGACGCTGGAAAGCGGGGTGATCAGGGAACCGGCCAGACCGGCGAGTCCGGCACCGAGTGAGAACGTCGCCAGACGCACCAGGCTGGTATTAATGCCAAGTCCCCGGGCCAGGTCTTCGTTCATGATCACTGCGCGTGTCACGAGCCCCAGGCGAGATCCGTTCATCATCCAGCCAAGCACGCCGACGACTGCCAGCGAGAGTGGAATCATCAAGAGCCTATAGCTTGAGTAGGAAGAGCCGGCGAAGTCAAAAGCGCCGCTGAGAGGACTTTGTACGAACTGCACGCCACGATCGAAGACCAGAGTGATGCATTGACCCATAACAATCGCCAATCCCCAGGTCGCCAGGATGGCGTCGAGTGGGCGTTGGTAAAGCGGCTTCATCACCAGGCGCTCGACCACCGCTCCAAGGAAGCCCCCGATGGCGAATGCTACCGGCAAGGACCACCAGGGATTCCATCCTAAATTGGTCACCAGAAGTGCGGCGTATCCCCCCACGGTGAGGAAGGCACCGTGCGCGAAATTGATGATCTTCATGACGCCGAAGACGATCAGAAGGCCGGCCGAAACGCCGTACAGGATGGCGGCGGTGGTCAGAATGTCGAGCACCAAGGTCATAGCATCAGTTCCTGGTTCGTCTAGTTGGCGCTATTTCAGCTGCGGGCACTGCGCACCGGGAGCGACGTTCTGGAACGTCTCTAGGATCTTGACGCTGCCGTCAGCCTGCACCTGGCCTATGTACATGGTCAGCGCTGCGTGGTGTTGCTGGTCCATCTTGATCTCGCCGCGTGGGCCGTTGACGGATACTTCCCCGAGCGCCTTGAGGACCTTGTCGGTTTCGAGAGTGCCCGCCTTTTCAACCGCGAGTTTGTACGCCCAGACAGCTTCGTACTGAGGCGTGGAGAGATCGTTAGGTGTCTTCATATCCGGTCCGAAGCGCTTGCTCATCGCGGACAGAAATTCCTTGTTGCGCGGCGTGTCGATGCTGGTGTAGTACGAGCCCGCGGTATAGACACCCTTGGCATCGCTGCCCATGCTCTTGGCGGTGCCTTCATCCACCGCCAGATTGCCGAAGGGAAGACTGACGCCGGCAGCCCGAAGCTGCTTGGTGAGCGTCACGTTGGGCGCCCCGCCTGAGGTAGAGCTAATCAGGGCATCGGCGCCTGAGGCCTTGAGCTTACTGATGATGGCTGTCCAGTCCGAGCCGTCTATGGGCAAGTACTCTTCACCAACCACCTTGTGTCCTTTCGACGCAATGTATTTGCGCGTGAACTCCAGCATGCCGCGGCCGAAGGCGTAGTCACTTCCGATCAGGAAGTAGCTCTTGGTATTGAGTTTTGTGCTGAAATAGTCGACCACCGGAGCAACCTGCTGCTCCGGCACCCAGGCGTTGATGAACAGGTGCTTATTGCAGGAGCGGCCTTCGTAGAAAGAGGTGTAGATAAAGGGCTTCTTGGCGCGGGTGACGATGGGGAGTGCCGCGTTGCGTGCGGCACTCGTCTCCATGGAGATGACAGCGTCAACCTTCTTTTGAAACAGCAACGAGTCGTAGGCTTTCTGGGCACCTGCAGCACCGCTGCCATCGTCTGCAACCTCAAGCACCACCTTGCGTCCGAGAATTCCCCCTGCCGCGTTGATTTCGTCGATTGCGAGCTGTGTGGCCTGTACGACAGAAGGAGCGACGACGCTGTTTGCGCCGCTCAAGCCCACCGCCGTACCAATCACGACAGGCGGCATTTGCTGTGCCGCAGCGATGGGACTGGCGAGCAGGGACACGGACGCGAATGCAGCGAGGATGCTCGTCGCGGTAAACAATTGAGTTGATTTGCGCATAGGGCTCACGATCGAGATTTGAAAGTCAAAAACAAAAAAGCCTTCGTCCTGCCGCATGGCGATTGAACGAAGGCTTCCTAGCCAACTGAAGTGCGGCAGCCCTGCCGCGGTGCATGAAAGCGCTCTCTAAGCTAGCGCCGTGTTAGTCCAAGCACCTTCCGTGCCAACTTCGGGCCTGAGGTTGCCGTGGACGTGCTGTCAAATACCCTGTGTGCAGTAATGATGGAGCGTGCCACAGCGCCCATCCCTAGGCGCTGCGAGGTGGCCTGGCTTCGAATCAACTGGTATGCGGCATCTTCGTCGAGGCGTTTCATATCCATCAAAATTCGCGTCGCGCGCTCTATCTCGCGCCGACTGCGCAGCGTTTCTTCGAGCTTGTTGACCTTAGCGAGTAGGCGGGATTGGTAGCCGTGTAGCGAACGTGCCAGCAGCAGACTGGAAACAATGCCCGAGGGGCGGATGGGTTTGGTAATGAAGCAGTGCGCTTCCGATTCGAGAAGGCTCTTGACTGCACTGGGGCTTTCGTAGTCGACGATGGCCACCAAGCACGGCGCGGGGTCGACGAATCGTGGCAGTGTCACACGCGGTCCTTCGGCGGTGATTGCAAAGAACACAACGCTGGTCGATACCGAAATACTGGCCGGAGGCGGCCAGCAGGCGTCGATCTGGCAGCCGATGCGCTTGAGATGGCGCAACAATTCTTCGATCTCACGGTCCAGCGGATGCAAAACCGTCACATTCAAGCCGCGCAGCTCGCGCATCGGATCATTGCTCATGTCGATGTATTTAAAGAAGCAGAGTTCACGGACCCGGAGCTTCGGCAAGCGTCTCGGCACCACCATAGCTCACCAACCACGGGTCGGGTTGGGCGGCTTCGCTCGCCTGCCAGAGTATGTCGAACTGGTCGCGGCCATTCCAGCGGCCAATGCGCGGCGTCATCCAGGTGTGATTGTTGTCGTAGTCGACCACCATCTGACCCTGCGGTGCCTCAAATGGCACACCTCGCATCGCGTCGATGATGGACTGGGTGTCCATCTCTCCAGACTTCTCGAGAGCACGTGCAAAAAGATGGACGACGCTGTAGGCTGCGGCGGCAATCTGGGAAACCGGCGCCTGCGCACCAAATGCGCGCCTGAAGCCGTTCACAAAGCGCTGACTTGGTGCAGTGTCGAGGCTTGCGAAGAAGGGTGCCGACGTTATATGGCCGGCGACTGGGGGCTTTGGCAAGGCGAGCATCTCCGCCTCGGTGATGTTGTGGCTGGCAATCGGGATAGAGCCATCAATGCCTGCATTGGCGCAGGCCTGCAGAAGATCGCAGATCGACTGGCCCACCAGCGCACTGAATAATATGTCGGGCTTCAATTCAACCACACGCTCCACTAACTGCGCCATGCGCGCCGCATCGGGCTGTAGAGGGAGGTACAGTTCGTCGAGCACGGCCCCCCCTTGGCGCTCGACCAGATCGCGCATTACGCGATTGGACTCGCGCGGGTAGATGTAGTCGCTGCCGACAAGCACGAAGCGGCGGGCCCCGCTTCGCAGCAGATAGCGAGCAAGTGGAAGGGTGTTTTGGTTGGTGGCAGCGCCGGCGTAGATCACGTTGGGAGAATATTCGAATCCCTCATATAGGTCCGGGTACAGGAGCAGACCATTGCGCCGCTCGATAGTGGGCAGCACAGCCTTGCGGCTCAGTGAGGTGCAGCATCCGATTACCACGTCCACGCCATCTTCGGTGAACAGTCGGTCCACGCACTGACGATAGAGGGCAAGATCGCATCCCGGGTCATAGGCCTTGGTGTTCAGCAGGCGCCCACGCACACCGCCGCGGGCGTTGATCTCTTGGAGAGCAAGCGTGATTCCCTGCACATGCTGGCGCGAGGAAATCGCAGTCGGCCCATCGAGGGAATAGAGCACGCCGAGGATCCAGGGCTCCGGGTTGTGCGTGATAGGGGACATGGTCGGCATGCTTTCGGTCATTTAAGTGAACCGTACGCGCCGAAAGTCTTGCCAGCACTGGTTCACTGTAGTCAGGCCAGTGACACGGGGCGAGCATGCGATCATCCCTCTTGCCGAGGTGACCAGGGGCAGGATGGGGAGGGTCTCCATGACGCGCGCATCAGCGGCGCGGTAAAGCGATTTTCGCTCTTCAAATGACAGGGTACTCCGCGCCTGATCCAGCATCGTGTCGAGTACAGGATCGTGGTGGTACCCGGCATTGAACCCGCGTGGGGACATGTTGCGGCTGTGCAGGACCTGAGATAACCACACGTCGCACGACATGGCCCAGCTCATCTCGCTCATTGCGACGCCCATCGGTGCGCCTTGCCGCCATTGATTGCAATAGGCAACCCATTCATCTTGCAAGCTGACTTCCAGTCGGACCCCGACCGCAGCGAGGTCGTGTGCGATTCGTTGGAAGATCGCTCCAGGATCGAGTTGCGCCGAGCCCGCGCGTGCGCCAATGACATGCAGGACCAAGCCCTGTGGAACACCAGCCGCTGCCAGTAAGGCGCGCGCCAGATCAGGGTCGTAGGGATAGCGTTCCAATGCATGCGCATCATGCGCTGGCGCACCCGGTGGAATCGCCGAGGTTGCAGGGCGTACAGTTCCTGGAAAGAGCGCGTCACAAAGCGACTTCCGATCAATGGCATGTGCAATGGCCTGGCGTACCCGGCCATCGGATACCCATGGGTCACGTTGGTTGAACACCAAGTACCAAAGGTACGGAGGGGAAAACGCAGGCACGTTAAAACCGTGCGCCAGCAGGTTCTCCACATCGGTGCCCTCGAGGCTGTAGGCTACGTCCACCTGGCCTTCCATCAGGGCCCGCACGCGATCCTGCAGATCGGGAATTGGAAGGAACTGGATGGCATCGATCGCCGGCGGGCCATCCCAATACGCCGCGTTGCGTCGAAGTTCCACGGCCGATCCGCCCGCGGTCTCAAATCGACGATGGAACCGAAAAGCCCCGGTGCCTGGGGCGCGATCTGCGCAGCCATCCGGTCCGAATTCTCGGATCGCCTTAGGGCTGATAAGTGCCTGCGAGCCGGGCGCGTCTTCCTGCGTCATGTAACGCAGAAATTCCGGGAATGGTTCGCTCAAGCGAAACTCGACTGTCATCGAGTCCCGCGCGTGAACGTGGTCGATGAGCCCTACCCCTTCGCGATTGAAGTCAGCAGCGACATGTGAGTAATAGGGAGAGGCCGGATCGCACATCCTCTGGTAATTGAGGACGACGGCATCCGCATCCAGCTCGGCGCCGTCGTGAAAGCGTACGTCTCTGCGAAGTTTGAAGATGAAGTGGCGGGCATCGGGCGATTGCTGCACCGATTCGGCCAGCCTGGGCACCACTTGGGTCGGCGCACCGGTTGAACCGGGGGGCATATGGAAATCATCCTCGACGAGGCTTTCGTGCGTTTGCTGCACGACGCGGCCAGTGTTCCAGCCGCCGAAAGAACGGGGTGGGTCGATTTCGTCCACGGCCCAGTCCAGAGCCACGCGCAACATCCGGTCATTTTGCATCTATGAAATGCCTTCAAGGGGGTTTGGAGGAATCAGCTGGCAAAAAGCCGAGCGTCGTCGCGGGCATGTCGCATGGCGGCAACCTCAATCCCAGCGGCCGCGCTGCACGACATCTCCTCAAGACCTGTGCGCAAGGCGATTCGCGTAGCTTTGACGATGTGCTGGGACAGTTCTGCCAGCATGCCCTGGCAGGCTGCAGACGCGAGGAGGTCCAGACGAACCGCGGCCGACAGAATCATGGATGCCACTCCGCGCATTTCGCACAGCACTGCGTGTTCACGATCGATACCTGCAGTGGCCGCAATAGCGCCGGAAACTACCGAGAGATGGCCAGGCGACTTTTGGGCGGCGATCTCTGCGGCGTATTCGGTCAACAGGGCCTGCGCTCCAAAGGTGGTAGCCATGGCCGCGAGGCGGCTGCCGCAGCGGCGGGACGCGGCTTGCGCTGAGGGCGTCTGCTTTAGCAGGTCGAGCCTGGCGTCTACCCCGCGCAGTGCGGCGAGGTCCTGCGCCATCACCGCGCCATGCGCGAGAGCGGTCGCAGTGCCATCGGAGCGAGCCGCCCCGTGGATCAACGCAGAGACCACCATCTCACGCAGCGTTTCGCGGGTCTGCACGCGTCCGTCTCGAATGAGCCTTTCCAGGCCCATCGCATGTGCATGACGGCCAATGGGTAGCGCCGAGTCCGACAGCTGCATCAGTGTCAGCATGCGCATTGCAGCAGTCTCATCCATCGTGGCGTGCATGTGTCGAATGCGGATGCAAATGCGAACCGTGATCCAATCGTTGGGGCAGGTGATCGTGTGCGGCTGCGCCGCAAGCCGGTGGACATTGGGCAGCAAACGGCAGATGGTCGAAACGCAGCTGAAGTCCGGCCAATCCCAGCGCCAACACGGGTCGGGAGGCAAGTTCTGGCGTGTCAGTGACCGGGACGATGATCTCGCCCTCAGACAGTTCGCAAGGGCTGTGCCGATTGCCCAGCGCATGGCCGATGCGGAGCGTATCGGCGGGTGTGAGTTGTGCCAACCCAATGACCATGACCGGTTCCGGTGGGCGGGTGACAACAAGCAAGCGACAGCCATTGTCGTGGAGTACCGCGCCATCAAACAACCAAGCTGGCTTGGGGAGATCCACAGCGATGGCCGTACCGTGCTCTCCGCGAAGCAGCACGCGCCGGCGTGCCGCATCCGCGGCGGGTACCGGTACCCGCTCGATCCAGCGTCCAGCGAACTCTGGCGCACCCACCCGGCCGAGGATTCGCGCTGCAATAGGTGGGTCAAAGTGTTGTTCAATCATTGGAGTTACTTTCGCAGTTGAGGTGCTGGACGGCCAAGCAGGCAGCGGCGCATGAGATCCCACGTGAGCTGCATTGCGTGGCGCAATAGCGGTGAGTCGTCGGCCAGCAAGCGGGCAACGACGCCATATCCAGAAGCCAATGGGGAGGCCCCACCGTAAACTCCTTGCACACTTGCGATACCGGCGTGGACCCTGTCCGCGAGTTCTGCCGCACAACCTTCCTGCGTCAATGCGAACAGCGTCCCGACATAGCCTTGCCTGCCAAGTGCTCCCTCCAGCCACGGATCCGCCTCATCAGGGCAAAAGGTTGCGGCGTCATGGAGGATCGAAGACCCTTCGACGCAGACCCGCAAGCGCAGCGCGAGCAACTGATATGCGTGACGCTCGCCGCTCGCGACACGGCCTGGAGCCAGCGCGTCGGCGATGATCGCCCGCCCACCGGATGCAAGCTCGACCAGGGTGTCCTGTCTATGCATCGAGCGCGCATGCGGTATCAGCATGTCGGGAATGGATTCGAGAAAGGCCCCTTTCCCCACTGAAATGTGCGAGGTCTGCACCGACAGGGTATCCCCTTGCAGTCGCGTGGCGGACGGTGTCGACAGACAAAGCTCAGCGCCGTCACCCAACGCCACGTCGAGGTGCAAACGGTCGCCGCCAAATACCGATCCAGCCGCGTTTTGTACATATATGAGAGCGCCCGGACCGGCGTCGAGCGGCAGCACAGCGGTGGTGGTCAACGGGTAGCGCTGCTTACGCTCCACCAATCGGGTACGGCCTTGGCGGTCGCAGGCCAGACGAAGTTGAAGCAGGCCGTCGGTCATGTGCGGCCATGCCCGAACAGTGCCGAGCGCCTTAGCTCCTCGAAGACTGCGCGTACACCCTCACCGCGACGCAGATCCGTGAACAGCGAGGGACGATTGGGTCGAGCTATTGCCACATCGGCGCGGATGCGGTCGAGGTCCGCGTCAACGTGGGGAGCTAGGTCGATCTTGTTGACCACCAACAGGTCGGCTCGCAAAACGCCTAGTCCACGCTTGCGCGGTATGTCGTCCCCGCCAGCCACGTCGATGACAAACATCCACCAATCCACCAGTTCACTTGAAAAAGTAGCGGCCAGATTGTCGCCGCCACTCTCGATGAGGATGACGTCTGGCTGAAAGCGCCGTTCGAGCCATTCAACGGCCTCGATGTTGACGGACGGGTCTTCGCGAATGGCGGTGTGCGGACAGGCCCCACTCTCGACGCCCAACACCCTATCGGGATCGATCAAGCCGGATCGACGTACACGCTCCGCATCCTCTCGCGTAACCAAGTCATTGGTAATAACTGCCGTGGAAATACCCTCCTCGGCAAAAATGGGGAGCAGGCGCTCCACGATGCGCGTCTTGCCGCTGCCAACCGGACCGCCGATGCCTAATCGCACCACAGACATTTCAGATCCCTTTGTTCACTTGAGCATGTAGGAGGCCCCCAGCGTCACTCGCGTGGCTGGAGCGCTGATCAGCGTTTGGCCATCGATGTAGACGCGGAAGGTTTCTGGATCAACCCTGATATCGGCCAACAGATCGTTGTAGAGCATATTGCGCTTGGTCAGTCCCCGTGTGTCCGTTACGGCCACCAGAGCGGATTTAAGGTCGAGCCTGCGGCCGATGTCTGCAGCGATGGAAGGCGGCGCGACAAAGCGCACGCCCAGCGCCTGTGGCGCACGACCGAAGCAGCCCCACATGGGCCGGTAGCGCAACGGCTCGCAGGTCATCAGAGATGCATTGGCTTCCCCAAGCGGTGCCCATACAGGGAAACCCGATTTCATGACCAACTCCGGTTTGATGCCGAAACTGTCGGGACGCCAGAAAACCAGGTCGGCCAACTTTCCCGGAGCAATGGATCCGACCTCGTGATCGATGCCGAACATCTTTGCAGGGTTGATCGTGTACTTGGCGATGTACCTCAGGATTCGGTGGTTATCGGCGCCCGTGCCGAGGTCCTCAGAAAGACTGCCGCGCAGATCACGCATGTGCTCAGCCAGTTGCCAGGTCCTTGCGATCGTCTCGCCAATGCGCCCCATACCCTGGCTGTCAGAGCCGATAGCGCTGATTGCTCCTAGGTCGTGCAATACATCTTCGGCGCCGATCGTCTCGCGGCGGATACGACTCTCCGCGAAGGCAACGTCCTCCGGTAATCGAGGATTCAGATGATGGCTTGTCATCGCCATGTCGAAGTGCTCGTCAAAGGTGTTGACCGTGAACGGATTGGTTGGATTGGTCGAAGACGGCAACACATTCGCCTTGCCGCAAATGCGGATGATGTCGGGCGCATGCCCGCCGCCCGCGCCCTCGACGTGGTATGCATGGATGCATCGGTCACCGATCGCGCGCAAAGTATGCTCGATGAAGCCCGATTCGTTTAGGGTGTCGGTGTGCAGTTGGATCTGGCCACCGCCAATGTCAGCAGCCTGGAGTGCGGCGTCGATGACGGCCGAACTGGCGCCCCAGTCTTCATGGACTTTGAGGCCGGCGGCCCCAGAGGCGAGTTGTTCAATCAGGGGCGCCACGGTGTGTGACGCAGCCTTGCCGATGAAGCCGAAGTTCACTGGGAACGCCTCAGCCGCCTGTAGCATCAGACCTAGGTTGGTTGTGCCGGTTGAGGCGATCGGAACCGTGGTGGGACCGAGTCCCCCGCCCATCAAGGTCGTGATGCCTGCGCACAGGGCCTCATCCACCTGACCCGGGTCGATGAAGTGGACATGGCAATCGATGCCTCCGGTCGTGACGATCAATCCTTCGGCGGCTCTGATGTCGGTATTGACCCCGACGATAAGCTGAGGGCTCACGCCATCCATGATGTTGGGATCCCCGGCCTTGCCAATACCAACAATCCGCCCTTGCTTTATGCCGATGTCCGCCTTGATGATGCCGGCCACCGCGTCGATGATCAGTGCGTTGGTGACGACAAGGTCGAGAACGCCGTCCGCCGCTGTCATCGCGCCGTCGCAGCCAGTCCCTGCACGGATCGTCTTGCCGGCACCAAAAACAAGTTCGTCGCCGCCATGACAGTAGTCACGCTCGACCCGGGCCCATAGCCCTGTGTCGCCGAGGCGGACGCTGTCGCCTGAGCTGGGGCCGTACAGTTGCACGTA
Organism: Comamonas antarctica; assembly: GCF_013363755.1. Classification (NCBI taxonomy): domain Bacteria; kingdom Pseudomonadati; phylum Pseudomonadota; class Betaproteobacteria; order Burkholderiales; family Comamonadaceae; genus Comamonas; species Comamonas antarctica. The sequence goes on along the minus strand of NZ_CP054842.1, from coordinate 78,481 downwards.
GCGTGAACGTTCAATGGTGAATGCCATGCCTAGTCCTGGATAAACGCGACAAGCCGGGTCATTGCTGCGCAGCGCACCGCCGGGTCGTCGAGTGCTCCATTGATCAGGCCCGCCAAGCCGAACACGCGACGCGCACCTCCGATGGCCACAAGATCAACATCTCGCGCATCGCCGGGTTCGAAACGTAGTGTGGTTGCCGCTGGTATATCCAAGCGCATGCCGTACGCGGCGGCGCGATCGAACCGAAGTGCCGGATTGACTTCGAAAAAGTGATAGTGCGAGCCGATCTGTATCGGCCGGTCACTGGTGCTTTCCACTCGAAGGCGCAGCGTAGGCCGGTTCTGATTGACCACTAACGGTTCTTCGACCAGGCGCCAGCGTGGCTCGACTTGCGGTGCCGCATTCGACGGCCCTTTTGCCTTGGCTGGCCCTATTGGATCGCGAACGCATACCAGCTTCTGCCCGTCAGGGAAGAAGGCTTCGACCATGACCACGTCGATGCGCTCGGCCACGCCTGCCATCAGGTCGTCCTCGTTCAGAAGCGCGCTGGCCATGGACACCATATCCGCCACAGTCCCTCCCTGGCGCGCCCCCTCGCAGATGGCGTCCGCGATCAGCGCCCGCGCCTCCGGTTCGGTCAGCTGCAAGCCCTTCTTGCGGCGAGCCTGCGCTAGGCTTGCCGCCTGGTGCAGCAGAAGGCGATCAATCTCACGAGGAAAAAGGCGCATTGCAGAATACCTGTGGTCCAAAAACAAAAAGCCCTCGCTCCGCCGTCAGGCAGTGAAACAAAGGCTACGTAGCCAAAATGGGGCGGCAGCCCTGCCGCGGTGCATGGAACGCTCCAACTCAATGGCGCCCGTTGTTGTTAAGCACAATTTGTGCCACCTCAGTGAACAGACGGTGGACCCTGCCAGGTTTCCACGGACATCCATCCATGCCGCCAGCAGCTGCTTTCCTTTGTGACGGGGGCCATGGATCCGATGGACGTGTGCCTGCGCACGCGATGGTGGAAGCCCTCTATCAGTCCCAACCAAGCCACGCTGCAAAGCAGACATCGACACAGTCATGCTTGACACCTTTTCGGGATTCCCGCCAGTACTTGTGAATGCTCAACTCGCGATAACGCTACTTATCGATAGCTACTCTTACCGAACGGCACATCTCGACCCGAAGCTGCCGGTCGAGTGCGAAAAATTGAAAGGCCGGATTGCGAAACTCATCAGCCGGTCGATTCAGTTTAGAACCCAAGGAACATCTGCGCCTGGACAGAAAGCACTCTAAATTTCTCCTTTAATTTGCCGATGACATGCCGGTTGTTGCATGCGCACGAGCGGCTGCGTGTTGACCGCTAGCGCGATCCGTTCCCCGCGCCTTGCAACGATGAAGCTTCAGCGGGCCTGAACCGTGTCTCGGCGTAAGGTTCAATGCGCGCTGCCGAGCCCGGCTTGCCGATGAAATATCCCTGCACGGCATCGCAGCCGATTTCTTTGACGAGGACGAATTGCTTTTCGGTCTCAATGCCTTCTGCGACCGTTCTCATGCCCAGCGCGCGCGCGAGCGCCACCATCGCTTCGATCATCGCGCGTGCCTGGCGACAGGTCTCCTTGGCATTGAGCTCGCGCACGAACGACTTGTCGATCTTGATGCGATCGACAGGCAGCCGTGTGAGGTATGCGAGGCTGGAGTAGCCGGTGCCGAAATCGTCGAGCGAGACGGTTACGCCGAGCTTTCGTACAGCCGAAAGTACGCGCGACGCGGCGGCGAAGTCGCTCATGACAACAGTCTCCGTCACCTCGATGTCGAGAGCGGAAGCGCATACGCCGGCCGCATCGGCTGCCTCCGAAACCAGTGCGGCGAGATCGCAGTTCTGGATCGTCGTGGCCGAGAGATTGACGGCAACCTTGAACGGCATGCGGTTCGCCGCCTGCCATTTCGCCGCCTGGCGGAATGCAAGGCGAATTAGCCAGTCTCCCGTCGCCTCGTAGGCCGGCGATTCAAACAGCACGTCGAGGAAGTCGGCCGGTGTGAGCACCCCCAGTTGTGGATGGTTCCATCGCAGAAGTGCCTCGGCACCATAGACGCGGCCAGTATGCAGGTCTAGTTGTGGCTGGTAGTACAGTTCGAACTGGCTTGCGGCGCTCGCGCGCTCCAAATCCGTGCGCAGCCGCCGGCGATGCGAGAGGCGCTGTGCATCCTCCTTGCCAAACGAACACACATGCGAACCGCCCGCGCGCTTCGCGTGATACATCGCGCTGTCCGCATTACGCAGCAACTCGCCCGCATTCGATGCAGAGATGGGGTAGCGCGCCATGCCGATGCTCGCGCCCACCGAGGCTCGTACACACGGCGTCTGTATTGGCTCGCGCATGCGTATGGTGACGTCGTGCGCGAGGCGCGCAGCCTCGCCTTCGGGGGCGTCGACGAGGAAAAGTACGAATTCGTCACCGCCGATGCGCGAAACATGGACGCTTTCGGTAAGCATATCTGAAAGACGCTCACCGATCACGCGCAACACTTCATCGCCCGCCGCGTGGCCAAACGGTATCCGTCCGGTAATCCGTATCCGTCCGGTAATCCCATCTTTATGCTGAACAACTCTTTGAGCAACATCGTGTCCACGAAACCACCGTGTACACGATGCTCAAAGATTCTCAATCCCCTCGTTACTCTGTGCCGCGCACGCGCCGCACCTATACGCCGCAGTTCAAGGCTGAACTGGTCGCCGCGTGCCTGCAGCCCGGCGCATTGATTGCTGCCACAGCGCGTGAACATGGCATGAATGCCAATGTGCTGCATCGCTGGCTTAAGGAGCATCGTCTGTGCCAGCGCCAGATCGCAGGCGATCTGGCGCCCGCTGTTGTGTGCGACGTCGCTGCACACTGCGACGATGCTGCTGCTGCGCCCGTGATCCACGCACAGCCTGTTAGCGCCCCAGCACATGGGCCACATGCCAGTGCCGTACCTGCCTTCATCGCGATGGCACTGGGCTCCCCGGTGATGGAGTCCAAGGCTGCGGGTGCACAAGCTGACTGCACAGACATCCGCATCGAATGCTGCCACCATGGCACCCGCGTGACGGTGAATTGGCCAGTGGCCGCCGCTGCCGAGTGTTCTCGCGCATTGCAGAGTCTGTTGCAGGTGCTGCGGCAATGATCCGTATCGACTCCGCCTGACTGGCCACAGCTCCGCTGGACATGCGCGCCGGCACCGACACGGCCCTGGCCCGGGTGGTCAGTGTGTTTGGCGCTGCCTACCCCCATCACGCCTATCTATTCGCCAACAAACGCGCCAACCGCATCAAGGTGCTGGTGCACGACGGTATCGGTATCTGGCTGGCAGCTCGGCGCCTGCACCAAGGCAAGTTCGTCTGGCCAGCACCTGGCAATGAACAGTGGCCGCTGGAGCCTGCCCAGCTTGACGCCCTGGTGCTGGGCCTGCCCTGCGCATGGGAAGCGCCAGCATCATCACCGTGGTCTGAAGCTGGTATGCAATCCGTGGATCTGCGCATGACAGAGCAGTGCCTTCCTTGGCACACTGTCTGCCATGTTGATGCAGCCGCAATCCCTGGATGATCTGAGCGCTGAGCAGTTGCGCGAGATGACCACGCGCCTGCTCACAGAGCTGCGCCACAGCCAGGCGATCAACGCCAAACTCATCCACGAGAACGCGCTGCTCAAGCGCATGAAGTTCGCTGCGCAATCTGAACGCTTCAACGCCCAGCAACGCAGCCTGCTCGAAGACGAGATCGAGGCCGACCTGGCGGCAGTTGCCGTCGAGATCGAGCAACTCCAGCCGCCTGCGGCAGCCCCCGAGACCAGACAACAACCCAAACGCCAGCCGCTGCCCGCCCACCTGCCGCGCCGCGAGATCAGGCACGAGCCCGCGTCGACCACTTGCGCCTGTGGCTGTGCGATGAAGCGCATCGGTGAAGACGTGGCCGAGAAGCTCGACTATGTGCCCGGCGTGTTCACGGTGGAGCGCCACATCCGCGGCAAGTGGGCCTGCGCACGATGCGAAACCATCACCCAGGCGCCAGTCGAAGCGCATGTGATCGACAAGGGCATCCCCACCGCCGGTCTGCTGGCCCAGGTGCTGGTGGCCAAGTACGCGGACCACCTGCCGCTATACCGTCAGGAAAGCATCTTTGCGCGCGCCGGTCTGGCCATTCCCCGCTCCACCCTGGCGCAGTGGGTCGGAACCTGCGGAGTGCGACTGCAGCCGCTGGTCGATGCGCTCAAGGCCCAGATGCTCGGCCGGCGCGTACTGCACGCCGATGAAACGCCGGTGCAGATGCTCAAGCCTGACAAGGGCGCGACGCACCGTGCCTACCTCTGGGCCTACGCCGCAGGGGCCTTCGAAGACATGAAAGCCGTGGTGTACGACTTCTGCGAGTCCAGAGCCGGCGAGCATGCGCGCCACTTCCTGGGCGACTGGAAGGGGGCGCTGCTCTGCGACGACTTCGCCGGCTACAAGGCCTCGATAGCCAGTGGCGTGACCGAGGTCGGCTGCCTGGCGCATGCACGGCGCAAATTCTTTGACCTGCATGCGGCAAGCAAGAGCCAGCTTGCCGGGTTCGCGCTGGAGCAGTTCGCCAAGGTCTACGATATAGAGCGCGAGGTCAAAGACCTGAACGCCGATCAGCGCCAGGCCATCCGGCAGCAGCACACCAAGCCATTGCTTGAGGCGCTGCACGAGTGGATGCTGCTGCAACGGCAAAAACTGCCCGACAGCTCGGCCACGGCCAAGGCGCTGGATTACAGCCTGCGGCGCTGGACTGCGCTGACGCGCTTCATCGACGATGGGCAATTGCCCGTGGACAACAACTGGATCGAGAACCAGATCCGGCCGATCGCCATTGGCCGAAGCAATTGGCTGTTCGCCGGCAGCCTGCGCGCGGGCCAGCGGGCGGCGGCGGTGATGAGCCTGGTGCAGTCGGCGCGCATGAACGGGCATGACCCCTATGCCTACCTGAGGGATGTGCTCACGCGCTTGCCCACGCACCGGGCCAGCCGGGTGGAAGAATTGTTGCCCCATCGTTGGCACAGCGGCGCTGCGATACTTGGTGGATGAGCACCAAGTACCAACGTACCCAACCCAAACGCGTTTACCAGCTCCGCGTTGAGCTTCAGCACATCGCCGCTCCAGTGTGGCGGCGTATCCTCGTACCTGACAGCGTCAAGCTGGCGAAGCTTGACCGCATCGTGCAGGCAGCCATGGGCTGGACCAACAGCCATCTACATGACTGGAACATAGAGCAGCAACGCTACGGTGTCCTCGACAAGGAATGGGTCGGCAGCGACGACATGCTCGATGAAAGAAAGTTCACCGTTGGCAGCGTCCTGGGTGAACAGGTCCAGACCTTCGCCTACAACTACGACTTCGGCGATGGCTGGGAACACCTCATTACCGTCGAGGAGTGCCAGCCAGCGCAGGAAGGTCGTAACGACTGGCCGATGTGCCTGGCTGGCGAAAATGCTTGCCCGCCGGAAGACGTGGGTGGTCCGCCCGGCTACATGGACTTCCTGGAAGCCATGCACAACCCCACACATGAGCAGCACGCTGACTATTGGCGCTGGTGGGGCGGGCCCTTCGATGCCAATGTCTTCAGTATCAACGCAGCCAACCTCGCCATCCGAAAGCTGCGCTGACCCTTGCTTGGCTTCACGTCAAGATGGGACGGCCGGACGCTTACCCTCCAGCGCGAGTTCCAGGCACTGAAGCCCAACCAGAAGTGGGTTGCAGACTTCACCTATATCTGGACGGCCGAGGGCTGGTTGTACGCGGCTGCAGTCATGGACCTGTATTCGAGGCGCATCGTCGGATGGTCGATGAGCGAAACCATGCAGGCCAGGATGGTGAGCGATGCATTGTTGATGGCCTTGTGGCGCCGAGGCAAACCGGCCTCGTTGATGCATCACTCTGACCAGGGCAGCCAGTACACGAGTGACGAATTCCACCAATTGCTCAAGAGTCACAACATCACGTGCAGCATGAGCAGGCGCGGTGAATGTTGGGACAACGCAGCGATGGAAAGCTTCTTCTCGACTTTGATAACCGAGCGCTGCTCTCGCAAAATCTACCGCACTAGGGAACAGGCCAGAACCGATGTCTTCGATTACATCGAGCGTTTCTACAACCCGTTCAGAAAACACTCAAAATTGAACTACCTCAGCCCGGTTCAATTCGAGGAGCAACAGCGCTTAGAGGGCTAGGCAAACCGTCCGGGAAACTGGGGGAAGCCCACCTTGTTCTCTCGCTCCAGTTGCTTGAGTCGCTCACGCTCATCCGTGGTCAGCCCTGGCCGTTGGTCTGCATCTATTTCTTTGCGCTGCACCCACTCATGCAGGGTGCTGACCGAGCAACCTATCTTGGGGGCAATCGATTCACACGCACCCCACAGTGATGCGTAATCCGATTGGCATTCCTGCACCAAACGCACGGCACGCTCACGTACCTCGGGGCTAAAACGAGTAGCTTTAGTGTTCATGACTCAATCCTCTCAGGAGTTGAGCCTCCACGGAAGCCGGTGCGGTTCACTCGGTAGATGCCATCGATTCACAGCTTCGCAAGATCGAACGGCAGAGCCTTGGGCATAAAGTGGCTCGTTTCTTCGGTCTTCTGGGGCGGTGATTTACGCGACCTGCAGTGTCGGATAGTCTGTATAGCCCTTGGCGCCACCTGCGTAGAACGTGTTGGAGTCAGGCGCGTTCAGCGGTGCCTTGGCCCTGATGCGTGCGGGCAGGTCCGGGTTAGCCAGGAAGGCGGTGCCAAAGGCCACAGCGTCAAGCTTACCTTCGGCAATAGCTGCCTCTGCCTCATCAGCGCTGTAACCCATATTGCCCACCAACACACCCTTGTACTTTTCACGCGCTACGGGCATGACATCGGCCTTCTGCACGCCGAAGAAATCGGCACGCATCACGTGCAGGTAGGCTAGCTTGAAGGCATTGAGCCTATCGGCCAGGAAGCCGATGAGGGCCAGCGGGTGGCTGTCTTTCATGCTGTTGAAGCTGTTGAGGGGCGACAGGCGCAGACCCACACGTTCGGAACCGATCGCCTGGGTCACGGCAGTAAGTACCTCGAACAGCAAACGTGCACGGTTTTCCAGCGATCCGCCGTAAGCATCGGTGCGCTGGTTGGGCGTGTCGCGCAGAAACTGGTCAATCAGGTAGCCGTTGGCGCCGTGTACTTCCACACCATCAAAGCCGGCGGCAATGGCGTTGCGTGCGCCTTGAGCAAACGCAGCCACGATGCCGGGAATCTCTTCGACGGTCAGGGGGCGGGGCACCGCGTGCGGCACCTTGCCTTGGGGCGTGTGGATCTCACCCTCAATAGCGGTAGCGCTGCTGGAGACAATGGGGGCGCCATCGGCAGCGCCAGGGTAGGCTGCGCGGCCAGCGTGCCAGATCTGCATGAAGATGCGTCCGCCCTTGGCGTGCACCGCGTCGGTCACCTGCCTCCAGGCTGCAATCTGCGCGTCGTTGTAGATGCCAGGCTCATTGACGAAGGCCGATGTACCGGGCGCCACCATGGTGCATTCGGAAATCAGCAGGCCGCCGGTGGCTCGCTGGCTGTAGTACTGGGCCATCAGCGCGTTGGGCATGTGGCCAGCGTCGGCACGGGCGCGTGTCAATGGTGCCAGAAGGATGCGGTTGGGCAGGGTGAGAGAACCTACTTGAAGTGGATTGAATAGCATGTGGATGAAAACCCAGATTAGTGAACAGAAAACAGTGGTAAAGCTAACAGTATTCCCAATACTCAGACCTTTGAAAGATCACTGAACTTTGAAAGGTCACTGAAGACTGCTTTGGCACGGCTGGTGCTTTTGCACCCAACGCACGATGTAGTAGACGCAAGTGGGTAAGCCTTTGCTTCCGACAGTTTCGCGGTGGTCTCCAGCCGTACATGCACCAAACGCCTTTGGTCATCCACCGCGTCGCAACTCCCTGACACCCCGGCCCAGCTTGCGGCGCAACAGGGCCCGCAGGGTCACCCCATCCGAGTACCCGACCTGTGCGGCGACCTGGTCGACGCTGGCGTTCCCGGTGCGCAAGAGATGGACGGCATGCTCCACGCGCAGGTCCTGGAAATACGACAACGGTGTCTTTCCCAAAACGCTTTGCAGCCGCCGGGCCAAGGTGCGCTCGCTTGTGCCCGCGGCGCTGGCCGCCTCGGCCAGCGAGAACCCCTGCGCGAGCCGACGTCTGGCCCAGCACTCGAAGCGCTCCACCATCGGGTCAGCATGCGCAAGGTGGTCGGGAATCACGAACTCGGCTTGCGAACTGCGTGTCTCGACCAGCAGATAGCGTGCCACCAGGGCCGCCAGCGCCGGACTGCGCCCTCGGATGATGCGCAAGGCCAAGTCGACGTGGGCCAAAGCGGCACCCGCGGTGGTGAAGCGTGTCGAGTTCACGATCATGCGTGACTCGTCCAGCGTGACGTTCGGATAGCGCTGCCGAAACATCGGCCCCAGCCACCATGACGTCGTCGCACGATGCCCATCAAGCAGGCCACTCTCTGCAAGCAAGAAACTACCGGAGCAAGCGGCACCAAGGTGCGCGCCAGCGGTGGACCACTGCTGTAGCGCCGCGACCGCGTCGGGCACATCGGGGCGTGTGAGTCGAGCCGAGAGCGTGTCAGGCATCTTGTCGCCAAACGCTGGCACGAGCACGACGTCTGGTTCGGGCACACCATGCGCAGTGACCACGGGGACCGTCAAGCCCTGCGCAGTTCGGATGCGACGCCGCACGCCCACCAGCGTGAGCTCTATGTGCGCGGGAGCCTGTGGCAGCGAGCCCGCCATCGCATTGGCTAAGCCCACTGTGTCTGTGAGCGCCGCAAGCCCCAGATCAAACACGCCATCACAAACAAGGAGGTGGAGTTTCATGGCAACAATGATATCAATGTTGTCATTATTGCCTATAGAGATGTCTGTCATGAAGACTTAGACTGCAGTCTCTTCGATCCCTTCACCCACTTTTCCATTTACCCAAAGGAATACAGCATGACCAAGCTCGCCCTGTTTGTTCGCCTCGAAGCTAAACCCGGCCAGGAGGCTGCGCTTGCCGACTTCCTGGCCAGCGCACTGCCGCTCGCCAACGCCGAGTCCGGCACCACGGCCTGGTTCGCATTGAAGTTTGGCCCTTCGACGTTTGGTGTGTTCGATGCCTTTGCCGATGAGGCAGGTCGCCAGGCACATCTGAACGGCCAGATCGCCGCGGCCTTGATGGCCAACGCAGCGGCCTTGCTCAGTTCTCCGCCCAATATCGAGAAGGTCGAACTGCTTGCAGCCAAACTGCCTGCATGACAACTCGGCCTTGACCCAATCAGGTCACGCTGCAGGATGGGGGTCACACAGCCCTACGTGCGATCCCAACCTCCTTGCTGTCATTCTTGCAGTCTATGGATTTTCCGGCGAGAAAAGGGCAGATTCAAACCTGCCCACCCACACCCTTGAACTTCTCCACAAACGCAGCGATCTTCTGAAACACCGTCTGCTTCTTGGTGAGGTACTACGAGTTCAGAGGGCTCATCTTGGGCAGCACAGCATTCAGTTCAGTGCCGCTGTCTGAGGCGAATTCACGTTTCAAGGAATTGGTGATGTGGTAATCCCCCATAAACCATCTCTCTGAGAAGTAGAGCTATGCGGCCATGGCCAGCCGCTGTTTGGGGGTGATGCCGCCCAATGCCATATTTGGGCGTTCATGGTTATACCGCCACATCCACTGCGTGGTGTAATCTCGCACTTCATCAAGATTGCGCCAATGGTACTGCGACAGCCATTCATAGCGAACGGTTCTGTTAAAGCGCTCCACATAGGCATTTTGCTGAGGCTTACCTGGCTGGATGTATTCCAGGCAGATACCTTTGGCGCTCGCCCAGTTTTGCAGTGTTGCGCTGATGTACTCAGGCCCGTTGTCACAGCGAATGACTTGGGGTTTGCCACGCCCCTGCATGATTTGCTCCAAGACCCGAATCACACGTAGCGAGGGCAATGAGAAGTCCACCTCAATGCGTGGAAATCAACAGCAAGACCACGGCATGCTCCAGCCCACCTCGGACGGCAAAGCGGTCTGGCGCGCGACCGTGACCAGCACGACCGGCTGGTCCCATTTGTTCACCCTGTTGCGTCTCGCTCCCGCGCTGATCTGGGAGTCTGGCGAGCGACCAGCACCTTTCGCGGGCGGGTGCCCGCATACCACTCAGCGGCAGCAGGCACAGCCCATGGGATGGCGCAGTCGTGTATAGCCAGCACTGCGTTCTTCGGTACGGATGAGGGCGCGCTTGGCGCCGTCCATCATGGCCAGCGCGGGCGCAGACACCGCGCGAGAAGCATCGGTGCCGCAGCCGGGGCAAGCCAGCGGCGCATCACGCTGAGCGACCGTGCGAAGGCGCTCGAAGCGGCCGCACAGGCTGCAGTCATAGTCATAGGTTGGCACGGCGCTCAGTTGCCAGGATGCAGGATGACCTTGGTCCAGCCCATCTCGCGCTTGTCGAAACGCTCATAGGCTTCCGGGGCCTTGTCCAGGTCCAGTTCGTGCGACACGATGAAAGAAGGATTGGCTCGCTCGTTGTGGATGAGGTTGCACAGTTCCCGGTTGTAGTGCTTCACGTTGCACTGGCCGGTCCGCACGGTTTGTCCCTTGAACCAGAGCTTGCCGAAGTCAAGGGCAAGCTTGCCCTTCTTCTGCAGCGGGTCCTCGGCCTGCGGGTCTTCCGGCACGAAGACGCCCACCACGCCAATGCCTCCCGTGGCCTTCACCGAACCGATGAGGCTGTTCATCGTCATGTCGGGCTGTTCGTCTCCCTCTGCATCGTGGGCCTGGTAGCCGACGCATTCGCAGCCCCGGTCCACGCCCAGGTCCCTTGTTTCCTTCATCAGGAAATCGACCGGCGACACCTTGGAATCATCAATCGTGATAGCCCCTATGCTCTTGGCCAGTTTCAGCCTGTCGGGATGGCGGTCCACGATGTACACCTTGGCCGCTCCCTGGATGAGTGCGGAGTGCGCCGCCATCAGCCCGACAGGTCCGGCACCATAGATGACGATGCTTTCACCAGGCATGAGCCCGGCCAGTCGAGTGGCGTGCCAACCGGTGGGGAAGATGTCCGAGAGCATCACATAGTCCTTCTGGCGGGACTTGGCATCGGGCGGCAGCACCAGGCAATTGAAGTCACCGTAAGGCACCCGCAGGTACTCGGCTTGGCCTCCGCTGTAGGGCCCCATGTCGGCGAAGCCGTAGGCAGCCCCGGCAGACCCAGGATTGCAGGTGAGGCAATAGCCTGTGAGCCCCTTCTCGCAGTTCGTGCAGAAGCCGCATCCGATGTTGAAGGGCAGTACCACCCAGTCGCCCTTCTTGACGCGGTCTACAGCAGCCCCGACTTCCACTACCTGACCCATGTTCTCGTGGCCGAGGATGCGGCCGGCCTCCATGTTCGTACGTCCCTCATACATATGGAGGTCCGAGCCGCAGATGTTGGTTGTCGTAATCTTCACCAGTACATCGGTCGGCTTTTCGATTTGGGCGTCCGGCATCTCCTTGACGGTGACTTGGCGGGGACCTTCGTAGACAAGAGCTTTCATGCGAATCCTCAGGTGGTGGCTCAGGTGGTGGCTCAGGTGGATGGAAGCTCCACTTTAATGGTTATGGTTGGCCGCAACATGGGGCTGCACGCTTATCGCTCGTAGGACCGAGCCTACAAAGGAATCGGAAGGTGCTCAGGCGCTGTGGCCAAGCGGCGCCGTGAGTGTCGGCATTGCCGGCGCTGCCTTGGCACCGCGTGGCCGAGAGAACGAAGGCGTGGCAGTGGCTGTGGCAACAGCTGTATCACTGGCTTACGCAACGTTTGAAGTTGAAGTTGCCCCGGTTTGACGGACACCTTACGCTGTAGAGCAAGGAGTTCAAGATGGGCAAGACAAGGCCGCCGTATCCGGCGGAGTTCCGAGAGCAGATGGTGGAGCTGGTACGAGCCGGCAAGACGCCAGCTGAGCTGGCGCGTGAGTTCGACGTGACTGCGCAGACCATTGCCAACTGGGTCGGCGCCGCTGGTGGCCAAGCCACGACGGGCGCGCTCAGTGGGGTCGAACGTGAGGAACTGGCAAGGCTGCGCCGACAGCTGCGGCAAGTCCAGATGGAGCGCGACATCCTGGCAAAGGCTACGGCCTGGTTCGCCGCCAAGAGCGACAAGACTGAACCGCACCGGGTTTCGTGGAGGCAGTTTGGTTTAAGTCAGGTCGCCACCGAGGTGGCCTGACTGGCGAGTTGCCGGTAGTAGTTTGCCTCAGCTTCTGCGGGCGGAATGTGCCCCATGGGCTCAAGGAGCCTGTGGTGGTTAAACCAGGACACCCATTCGAGGGTGGCCAGTTCCAGAGTTTCTTTCGTTTTCCACGGTGCCCGGCGGTGAATCAACTCGGCTTTGTACAAGCCGTTGATGGTCTCGGCCAAGGCGTTGTCGTAGCTGTCACCGCGACTGCCCACCGAGGGTGCAATTTTGGCCTCTGCCAGCCTCTCGGTGTAGCGAATTCCGACGTATTGAGACCCCCTGTCGGAGTGGTGGGTCAACGACCCATCACGCCCGGGTCGGCGGGCGTACAGCGCCTGCTCCAGCGCATCCAAAACGAAGTCAGTGCGCATCGAACTGCTGACCCGCCAACCGACGATGCGCCGGGCGTACACATCAATGACAAAGGCCACGTACTGCCAACCTTGCCACGTCGATACGTATGTGAAATCACTGACCCAAAGCTGGTTCGGGCGCTCGGCACGGAACTGGCGGTTGACACGGTCCAGCGGGCATGGCGCCTTGGCATCGCTGATCGTGGTGCGGATTACCTTGCCTCGCATCGCGCCTTGTAGACCGAGGCGGCGCATCAACCGCTCGACGGTACAGCGCGCAACGGCCGTACCCTCACGTGCCAGTTGGCGCCAGACCTTCACGGCACCGTAGACCTGCATGTTGGCCTGCCAGACGCGCTGTATGGCAGGCATGAGGACGTCTTCTCGGCATGCCCTGACACAGCGCCTGTGTGGCTCTCGCAGCAGCGCCGCATGGCGCCGATATCCCGACGGGGCGATCTGCAATACCTTACAGATCGGCTCGACCCCGAAGGTATCTCGATGCTTGTTTACGAACTCTCTCAGGACTTGATGCGACGGTCGAGCTCCGCCTGGGCGAAAAAAGCGCTGGCCAGCTTCAGAATCTCGTTGGCCCGGCGCAGCTCCTTGACCTCGCGTTCCAGCTCCTTGACCCGTTGCGCCTCGCTGGTCGTGATGCCTTCACGCACCCCCGCGTCGACTTCTGCGCGCTTGATCCAGTCCAGCAGCGTTTGCGGCACACAGCCGATCTTGGGCGCAATCGATTGCACGGCGGCCCACAGCGAGGAGTATTCCCCGCGGTGCTCTTGCACCATGCGCACGGCGCGATCACGGACTTCGGGGGAGAACTTGTTGGTCTTGTTCATGGCTTCATCATCTTAAGAGTTGAAGCCTCCACGAAACCCGGTGCGGTTCATCCATAGAATGGTTTTTGGTGTGGCACGGGACTAGCCTCCAAGGAATTGGCCGTATAAAATACAAATTTTGGAATTTATACGGCCAATTCATGAGCGACCTCAACTATCTTCCGGTTTCCGAGGCAGCAGCACTCCAGATCATCAACTCGACGACCGTGTTCGAGGAATACCTGCGAGCAGAAAAGGAAGCCGCACAAGTTCGAGGCGGCATGTACTGGAAGAAGCAGGGCCAGTACGAATACCTGGTGCGCACCTCGGTGGACAACCATCAAGCCCGAATTGGTCCGCGTTCGCCCGAGACCGAAAAGATCTTCGATGGATTCATGGCACGCAAGGAGGCCGTGGAAAAGCGCTTAGGCTCGCTCGGAGAGGCGTTGAACGAGGCGCAGCGTATGAACAGAGCCCAACGAGCTGGCCGCGTCCCGAATCTCGTAGTTGGTCTATTAAACCGGCTGCACCAAGAGGGGATGGATAAGCACTTTACCGTTGTCGGCACGCATGCGCTCTATGCATATGAATCGTCGGCTGGGGTTCGCATCATGCCAGCAGCACTCGCAACCCAGGACGTAGACATGCTATGGGATGCCCGAAAGCGTGTCAGCTTCATCACGGACTTGGCGAAGACTGACGACAAATCCATCCTGCGGATCCTGCAACGCGTCGATCCATCATTCCAGCGCAAGGAAATGCACAACGAAACCGCCATCAATGACCGAGGTTTCGAGGTCGACTTTCTGCGCCGAGAGCAGCAACTCGAAGATCCACATCCAATGCGCTTTTCCGATGACGAGGGCGATTTGTGGCCTGTGCAAGCCCGACGTGCTGGGATTTTGACCGAGGCGCCTCGCTTCGTCGCCCCAGTGATCGCTCAAAACGGCGCGATGGCCATGATGAACACGATCTCTCCAACAGCCTTTGTCAAGTTTAAAAATTGGCTCGCGGCCGATGCTCCTGAGCGTCTGAACATTAAGAAGTCGCGGGACATGATGCAGGCTGAGATCGTGCAGCAAATGCTCGATGAGGGGATTCTGTTCGAGCAAGGAGTTCCTCCCCTGGCTGCTGAGCAGGGCGCCCAGGTATCAGAGCGTGAAATCCGCTCTACATTGGAAAAGCAGGGTTATAAAGTCATCGACAAGTCAGGTCCCGACGGTTTGCGTTTCATAGGGCCCATCGTTGCTGTCTCTGGAATGCACGTGGCCCAGGATGTTGGCCGCCGAAAGATCGTCATCCACGATACAAAGTCCTTGACTGAACCGCCAACACTTGGTGATCGAATCGAGGTTGTCTTCAAGGGTGGCCGTGGGACGGTTTCACGCGTGGACGAACCAAGCAAGGAACGTGGTCGTTAACGGCCGTGCCGTTCATGTGTTGCCGCACGCCTGCGCGAGCTCGCGTCTATGGCCGCCGCACATAATCCAACAGCCCTCCATGAACTCGGTGCTGTTTTGATCCGCCGCCGGGCCTTTGCAGTTGCGGAACGTCACTGTACTTTCGTTGGTGCGTCACTCTACTTTCGTTTTTTCCGGAATGGGCCTGCCGGCCGGAGCCATCGATAGCGGCCTGCAGGAGCGCCGCTGTGCGGTTTTTTTGGGAGGGTAGAAGGGGTAGGGAGCCCAGGGCCAGAGAGCACCGCTCCTGGCCCAGCACAAGCTGCTGGGCCGGTCGGCAGGCCTGCGGTTGTGCCGGTGCTGAACTGGCGACCCAGGGCCGGTGACATGCCTGGCATGAATAGGGCTGTAGGCCCCGGCAGGGCAGCTAGTGACGCAGCACCAGGTGCAGGCCACGGAGCCCAAGCCTGCGGCCGTGCTGATGGGCGTCAGCAGGGGTGGCAGCGCAGAGAGGATCCCCGACGAACGACGCGCAGCGCGAACGCTGCAGTTCGGTCAATGCGATGTCAGGTGGACACCGGCCGCGTGTGCGCTGCGGGCTGGTTCATGCTGCACCAGCACAAGGTGCTGAGCATTTCGCATCGGGTTCTGTCAGCTCATGGAAAGTGTGATCGACCGCGCAAGATTCCGCGTCAAGCGTGAGTACAGAAAGCAGACGGCGACCGTGCGGTGGTACCTCAAGGATGACGGCACGGGCTGGGAGAAGCGCCTCCGCGGCGCAGCGCGAGTTGATGTCGTAAACGTTGACTGAGACCAGCTCGCAGGAGACGCGGGCTGGTTCATGCTGGCCCGGCACAAGGTGCTAAGCATGAACCGCACCGGGTTTCATGTAGGGCAGTTGATTTATGTGATGTTGCCCCCGTATTCCCGGCCCCGTCCTATTCGCAATAAAGCGCTTGGTCAGCTAATGCGGCCTGTTGCCGCCTGAACTCCCGAGGCGAACGCATTTTCAACGAAGAATGCGGATGCAACTCGTTGAAGTGCTCAAAGGCCGCTGGCAGTTGCTCCAGCACCGTTCGCGCGTCACGTAGGTCCATGCGTGCCACGTAGTCGCGTTTGAAGGTGTTCACGAAGCTCTCGGCCATGCCGTTGCTCTGCGGGCTGCAGACCGGGGTGTTGATGAGCTTGAGGCCCAGCGCGCGTGCCAGCGCCCGTGTTTCGGCCGCGATGTAGGCTCCGCCGTTGTCGCTCAGGAACTCCAGCGCTTGGTCTGCGGGAACTGCCTCCACTGCCCCGAAGCGGCGCTCCACGGCTTCGATGAGCATCTCGCGCACCGGCTCGCCTGGCAGGCCTTTTCCCTCCCAGGCACGCCAAGCCATTACCTCCCGGTCACAGCAGTCCTTGGCGAACGTGGCAGTCACGGTCTGGCCTGAGTCGTACTTTATTTCCAGGCCATCGGAGCACCAGCGCAGGTCGCTGCGCGAGACAGCCACGCGGCCTTCATGCGTGCGTGCGGACTGGCGCCGACGCGGTGCTTTAGGCAGTAGCAGGCCCGCTTCTGCCATGACGCGATAGACGCGTTTGGCGTTGACCCTTGCAGCGCCTCGCGCCCTGCGTTGGCGGTTCACCAGGGCGCAGGCACGGCGGTAGCCATAGCTTGGCAGCTGCGCAATCTCCTGGCGCAGTTCGGCCAGCAGCTCTTCATCGCCGCGAGGCGTGCGGTGGCTGCGACCATCGGTCCAATCATCATCACGCCCCAGCAGGTCACGCACATGCGAGCGCGCCAACCCCATCGTCCGGCAGACCGTCTTCACTGGTCTTCCCCGGGCAACAAGGGCGAGCGCGCAAGCCACTTTTTTTCTGTGGCGTACTCCACGGCCTCCTTGAGGATTTCGTTCTCAAGGGTCTTCTTGCCGAGCACGCGCTGAAGCTTGGCGATTTCTGCCCGGGCCGCCGCCAGCTCGGATGCCGGAACGACTGCTTCACCAGCGGAGACAGCGGTCAAAGCGCCCTGGCGCTCGAGCTTGCGCCACTGGAACAGCAGCCCCGCGGAGACGCCTTCCTGGCGAGCGACCAACGACACGCTCATGCCTGGCTCGTACGTGCGGCGCACCAGCGCTGCCTTCTCAGCGACGGACCAACGCCTGCGGCGCTGGTCCGTCACGACTACTTCTACTGACTCCGTATGTCTAGTCATATGCACAGTCCTATTCCTATCTCTAAAGATAAGCGACAGGACGGGGCCGGGGAATCAAGGGGCTATCTCATATGTGCGACAGCCATAGGCGAGAGCCCGCGCAGGCATACGGCCACACATGTGCAGAGATTGCGCATGCGTTCACACCGACGTTGCGCAGGGCAGAAGGGCGAGGAGAGCATGCTTTTGCAGCAAAAACCACGGCCCAACTTCATCGGGCTGTCCTGACTGTAGCCGTGGCCCAGAACGGCACAGCCGCAACCCGATGCGAATGCTTAGCACCCTGCGCTGGTCCAGCATGAACCAGCCCGCAGCGCACACGCGGCCGGTGTCCACCTGACATCGCATTGAACGACCTGCAGCGTTAGGGCTGCGCGTCATTCGCAGTGGATCCCCTGCGCTGCCACCCGGCTAATGCCCATTGGCACGGCCGCAGGCCTGGGCACTGTGGGCTGCACCTGGTGCTGCGCCACCAGCTGCGCTGCAGGGGCCTACCGGCTCAGTCATTCCCGGGATGTCACCGGTACTGGGCCGCCAGTTCGGCAGCGGCACGACCGCAGGCCTGCCGACCGGGCAAGCACCTCGTGCTGGGCCAGGAGCGGTGCGCTCCGGCCCTGGGCCCCTACCCCTTCCACCCTCCTAAAAAGCCGCGTAGGGGCGCTTCTGCAGGCCGCCATGGGCGGCCCCGGCCTGCAGGCCCATCCGGAAAAAACGAAAGTAGAGTGACGCACCAACGAAAGTACAGTGACGTTCCGCAGTATGCGCAGTTACTTTTGATTACAAAGATAACTTATTTAATTATTTGGGGTCTCGGGGCGAAGCCCTGAGTGTCTGCGACGGGGGCGAAGCCACCTAGCAGACCAGGGGCTAGTGGATATCGCAAGATATACACCTGGCATCCTGTCCAGTTCTATTCTTATCAAGTGCTGTAAATCTGCTGTAGATCTGTGGTGGATGTGGGGCATATCAGAACGTTGATCGTTATGCACTCAACGTGATTTCACTGTGATTGCTGGATGAAACAAGTGAGCCTATGCGAAATGCGGAACATTGAGTGCTTCTACAAGCAGAACAGGTGTGCCGCGTCATTGGTAATCCCCCCGTAAATCCAGGGCGCTGAGAAGTAGAGAGTCTTACAGGAGAATCTCTACCATGAAGAAATCGCGTTTCACCGACAGCCAAATCATCGACGCGCTCAAGCGGGCAGAGGCCGGACTGACCGTCCCCGAGCTGTGCCGTGAACTGGGAATAAGCTCGGCGACTTTTTACAAGTGGCGGGCCAAGTTCGGTGACATGGACGCCTCGCTCATGGCACGCATAAAGGAGCTGGAGGAGGAGAACCGGCGGTTGCGCAAGATGTACGTCGAGGAGAAACTCAAGGCCGAGGTCGTGGCGGAGGCGCTCGCAAAAAAGTGGTGAAGCCATTTCGCCGACGTGAGATGGCACAACGAGCGGTGCAGCAGCGAGGCTGTCGGTCCGGGCTGCTTGCCAGGCTTTCCAGATCAGTCAGGCCTGCTACCGCTACGAGGCCCGGCGTGGCGCAGAGGACGACGAGATCGCCCAGTGGCTGCTGCGCCTGACCGACAACAACCGCAACTGGGGCTTCGGGCTGTGTTTCCTGCATTTGCGCAACGTGCGCCGTTTCCCCTGGAACCACAAGCGCGTGTACCGGATCGACCGGGAG
The DNA here is from genome assembly GCF_013363755.1 of Comamonas antarctica. NCBI lineage: Bacteria > Pseudomonadati > Pseudomonadota > Betaproteobacteria > Burkholderiales > Comamonadaceae > Comamonas > Comamonas antarctica. Next base: position 59,759 of record NZ_CP054842.1, on the reverse strand, counting down.
TTGGAGCTGAACCTGCGCATCAAGCCGCGCAAGCGCCTGGTGCGCGAGAAACCAGAGCCGCTCACGGTGCCCGAGCACTGCAACGAGGTCTGGTCGATGGACTTCATGCACGACCAGTTGGAAGACGGGCGCAGCATCCGGCTGCTCAACGTGATCGACGACTTCAACCGCGAGGCCCTGGGCATCGAGGTGGACTTCTCGCAGCCGTCGCATCGCGTGATCCGTACGCTGGCGCAGATCATGGCCTGGCGCGACAAGCCGCAAGTGATCCGCTGCGACAACGGGCCCGAGTACATCAGCGCCACGCTGCTGATCTGGGCAAGCACGCGTGGCATCCAAATTGAGCACATCCAGCCCGGCAAGCCCCAACAGAATGCCTACGTGGAGCGCTTCAACAGAACGGTCCGCTACGAGTGGTTGTCACAGTATTATTGGAGCGACCTCGAAGAGGCGCAGGAGTTCGCTACGCAATGGATGTGGCGCTACAACAATGAACGCCCGAACATGGCCTTGGGCGGCATCACCCCGAAACAGCGGCTGGCCATGGCCGCATAGTTCTACTTCTCGGAACGGTGGAATTCGGGGGGATTACCAAGTGGCTTCACGCTCGCCTCGCGAGTTCAGGCAGTTGAGACACTCCCTAACCGAGGGGGTGACTTGGTGCCCTGAGATGTGAGGGGCAATCCACAGAGTGCTATGCGGTCCGCCCTAGACTTCTCTCATATCGTGCGATGAAAGTCGGTAAAGAAAGCCCAACTGCTACGCACCAGGCATTTAGCTCAATCAAATCCAGACGCCGCAGGCCACTCTCCACCTTGCTCACAAAAGTTTGGTCTTCATCCAGTAATGCACCAAGTTGGACCTGCGTGAGTCCAGCCATCTTTCTGGTTTCGTAGAGGAGCTGAAGGAGGATTTTGTTCTCTTGCGTATAGAGCGACTTTTGCATGGAGGGCCTTGAAGAGGCCCAAATGTCGGATCGCAACCAAAATATGCGAAAATCGCATATCCACTTATATGCAGCACGCCCGGCTACGCTAGTAGCTCATGCCTGAAGTCCTATGTTTACCGAGCACCACAAACACCCTCTGTCCTCCATCTACGGCGGCACTGCACAACTCTGGAGGGCTCTTGAAATCGAGTTGCGCCGCCCCTGGTTTCTAGTTGAAATCGACACTCCCGGCCTGCAGGAGGATGCAGGCGGAGTTGCGCGGCGCACTATGTGTATCTCAAACATTGAAGACGTCCTCGGCTTGCTTCCCGACCACCCAGACACCACTTCTGTGCTCCGCTCTGTATCGATGCTTGAACCCTCGCATGACGCTTGCGGAAGTTGGACAATCCACCCTATCAAGGAGGTATGGGAGGGAGTTGAGCTCGTGGATCAAACGATGAGAACGAAGGTCGTCCTGAAGACCAATGGCGAGCAATTCGCACTGTCATTGTTCGGAACCCCTGCAGACGCTGTTCAGAATCAATCAAAAGTCGCAGACTTTCCCTATGCAGGGCAATAGCGAGAACTGAACACGTTGTCACAATGGACTCGGAAAGGCGACGTCCCCCCGTTTTCAGTAGCACTTGGCTTTGGAGCCCGGGGTTAATTTAACTGGTTTTGCATCAGCTGCCGTGCATAGGCAGCAGGCGTCAACCCGCCCAGTACTTTCTTCGGGCGCTCCTCGTTGTATTCCCGGCGCCAAGCTTCGACGATTACCCGGGCATGCGCCAGACTGGTGAACCAATGCTCGTTCAGGCATTCATCGCGGAATCGTCCATTGAATGATTCGATGTAGGCGTTCTGATTGGGCTTGCCCGGTTCGATCAGGAACAACTGCACGCCCCGCGCATGCGCCCAACTCACCATGGCACGGCCGCAGAACTCTTTGCCGTTGTCGGTTCTGATCGCCTTGGGCAACCCGCGCGTACTGGCCAACTGCTCCAGGATGCGCACCAGGTGGTTGCCACTCAGTGCACGCTGCGGCACGATGGCTACCGCCTCGTGTGTAGCGTCATCGACCACGGTCAAGCTCTTGATGCTGCGCCCTTCGGCTGTGCGGTCAAACACGAAGTCCATGGACCACACTTGGTTGGCCGACGTCGGGCGCTCCAAAGGATGTCGCTCGGCGAGCGGAATCTTTTTGCGCTTGCGCCTCTTCACTTGCAGGCCGGCCTGGGCATACAGGCGATCGACCCGCTTGTGGTTAACCAGCTCGCCGGCCTGGCGCAGCTTCAAATAGATCATGCCGGCACCGTAGCGTCGATGACGTTGCGCCAAGGCGATGATCTTTTCCCTGAGAACGCAATTGCGATCCGTCACCGGCTGATAGCGGTAGGCGCTGGGGCTCATACCAATGACGCGCAATGCGCGTCGTTCGCTTAGCCCTTGGCCGTTCATGTGGCGCACCAGCTCCCGGCTTGCGGATGCGCTCACCACTTTTTTCGCAGAGCCTCTTTCGTGATCTCGTTCTCCAGCATGGCTTCGGCCAGCAGGCGCTTGAGGCGACCATTCTCGGTTTCCAGCTCCTTGAGCCGCTTGGCATCCGAGACCGTCATTCCGCCGAACTTGTTGCGCCACAGGTAGTAGCTCGCTTCAGAGAATCCATGCCTGCGGCACAACTCTGCCACCGGCAACCCTGATTCAGCTTCCCTCAGGAAGCCAATGATCTGTTCTTCGCTATATCGCTTTTTCACGTCCAATCTCCTGTCGTTTGGGATTGGACTCCAAGTTCATTTGCTACTCAAATCTGGGGGGACGTCGTGACTAGACATACGGAGTCAGTAGAGGTAGTCGTGACGGACCAGCGCCGCAGGCGTTGGTCCGTCGCTGAGAAGGCAGCGCTGGTGCGCCGCACGTACGAGCCAGGCATGAGCGTGTCGCTGGTCACTAGCCAGGAAGGCGTCTCCGCGGGGCTGCTGTTCCAATGGCGCAAGCTTGAGCGCCAGGGCGCTTTGACCGCTGTCTCCGCTGGTGAAGCAGTCGTTCCGGCATCCGAGCTGGCGGCGGCCCGGGCAGAAATCGCCAAGCTTCAGCGCGTGCTCGGCAAGAAGACCCTTGAGAACGAAATCCTCAAGGAGGCCGTGGAGTACGCCACAGAAAAAAAGTGGCTTGCGCGCTCGCCCTTGTTGCCCGGGGAAGACCAGTGAAGACGGTCTGCCGGACGATGGGGTTGGCGCGCTCGCATGTGCGTGACCTGCTGGGGCGTGATGATGATTGGACCGATGGTCGCAGCCACCGCACGCCTCGCGGCGATGAAGAGCTGCTGGCCGAACTGCGCCAGGAGATTGCGCAGCTGCCAAGCTATGGCTACCGCCGTGCCTGCGCCCTGGTGAACCGCCAACGCAGGGCGCGAGGCGCTGCAAGGGTCAACGCCAAACGCGTCTATCGCGTCATGGCAGAAGCGGGCCTGCTACTGCCTAAAGCACCGCGTCGGCGCCAGTCCGCACGCACGCATGAAGGCCGCGTGGCTGTCTCGCGCAGCGACCTGCGCTGGTGCTCCGATGGCCTGGAAATAAAGTACGACTCAGGCCAGACCGTGACTGCCACGTTCGCCAAGGACTGCTGTGACCGGGAGGTAATGGCTTGGCGTGCCTGGGAGGGAAAAGGCCTGCCAGGCGAGCCGGTGCGCGAGATGCTCATCGAAGCCGTGGAGCGCCGCTTCGGGGCAGTGGAGGCAGTTCCCGCAGACCAAGCGCTGGAGTTCCTGAGCGACAACGGCGGAGCCTACATCGCGGCCGAAACACGGGCGCTGGCACGCGCGCTGGGCCTCAAGCTCATCAACACCCCGGTCTGCAGCCCGCAGAGCAACGGCATGGCCGAGAGCTTCGTGAACACCTTCAAACGCGACTACGTGGCACGCATGGACCTACGTGACGCGCGAACGGTGCTGGAGCAACTGCCAGCGGCCTTTGAGCACTTCAACGAGTTGCATCCGCATTCTTCGTTGAAAATGCGTTCGCCTCGGGAGTTCAGGCGGCAACAGGCCGCATTAGCTGACCAAGCGCTTTATTGCGAATAGGACGGGGCCGGGAATACGGGGGCAACATCACCAGTGGCAGTCATTGCGTTGCATCGACCGGTTGAAACCACGGCCCAGAGCTGCCGTTTTCCTGGCGTTTTTTGCCGTCGGCCTTCCCACATGGAGCAGAACATGACGCCGATCTGCATCGGTCACTCAAAAAGTCCCGCCGCTGTCGGCGATATTTGCGCAGAATGCGGTCACTACTTTAGACAGCAATTCCCGTGGACCTACGCGATCTTCACTACTTCGAGGTGATTGCCGAACTTGAGCACATTGGCCGCGCCACCGAGCGCCTACATCGCTCGCAACCTGCGCTGACAGGCTCCGTTCGCCGGCTGGAAGATGCTTATAGTGCCAAGCTCATTGAGCGGACCGGCCGCGGCATTCGACTGACAACTGCAGGCAAAACTTTGCTGAAATGGGCACAGCGAGCAAGGTTGGATCTGGACAACGCGCACCGAGAGATTCGTGATCTGGGGCAAGGGGTCACAGGAGAGGTGAAACTGGGCATTGTCCCCACCGCGGCTCAGTTTCTACTCCCGCCTGCGGCTCGGACTTTGCTGAAAGAGTCCCCACGCGTGAAACTAAAGACCATCGTTGCCCTCGGCGATGTCCTGCGCCCAAAGCTGGCCAATGGCGAGATCGACCTGTTGGTCGGTACGGAGAGCTTTGACGAAGAGAACGTTGTTTCCCAGCTACTCGCGGAAGACCCCATCGTCGTGGCTGCAGCCGCATCCCATCCGCTGTTCGAGCGCCCCAAGCTCACTCTGAAAGACCTCGTTGGTCACTCCTGGGTTTTGCAGCCGCCAGGAGCGCCTGTCCGCGACTGGTTGGATCAGACCTTCGAGCGCCAGCGACTTCCCCGCCCCGACGTGCAGGTGGAAAGCACCATGCTATTGATGCTTCCGGCACTGATCGAAGAGACCGGCTTGCTGAGCTTCATCTCCCGACTGCACCTGCAAGAAGGCAGCACGGGTGCACAGCTGAGAGAGGTGAAAGTTCGAGGGGCGACCATGCGCCGACGCATGGTGGTTAGCTCACGCAAGGACGGATACCTGTCGCCAGCAGCCGAGCGCTTGATATCGCTGTTGGCAAAACAAGCGCGACGCCACCTAGATTGAGCAAAAGTTTCAGTGATGGGTTTGAACGAATTTCCGATTGGATGTTTTAGCGGAGCCGTGAATACTGTCTTCTGAGTCCAGCGAGAGCGATAGCGCTGCCGTAGATGGACCGAGGAGACAAAAAAATGACAATCAACGCCCTTCGCGGCGCTGCGCCCATCGCAGCCCTTTTTATCGTCGGAGTAATTGCAGCACTCCCCGCCGCCGCACAAAACGCATATCCATCGCGTTCGATTCGGTTGGTTGTTCCTTTTCCAGCAGGCGGCGCGCCGGATATGATCGCGCGGGAGGTCGCCAACAAGGTGACCACGCAACAGGGCTGGACCATCATCATCGAAAACAAGCCCGGGTCCGGTGGCAACGTAGGTGTCGATGTGGCTGCCAAGGCCAAGCCGGACGGCTACACCCTGGTGCTGGGGCAGACCAGCAACCTGGCCATCAACCCCAGTCTGTACGCCAAGATGCCGTACAACGCGCAGAAGGATCTGACCCCTGTGGGCCTGGTGGCTAGCGCGCCCCTGGTGCTGGTAGTGGCAAGCAACTCTCCATACAAGACCCTCGCAGACGTTGTGGCTGCAGGCAAGGCAAAGCCGGAGCACTTGAACTATGCAAGTTCGGGCAGCGGCACAGTCGCGCATTTGGCCATGGAGCAACTGCAGAAGGCCGCCGATGTGCGCTACACGCATGTTCCCTACAAGGGCGCTGCTCAGGGCGCGACGGACTTGATTGGTGGCCAGGTGCAGATGTACATCTCCTCGGTGCCAACCCTGATGGGCCACATCAAGAACGGCAAGATGCGCGGCCTTGTGGTCACGTCCAGCAAGCGCTCGGCGGACCTGCCCAACGTGCCCACCGTGGCCGAGTCTGGCGTCGAGGGTTTTGAAGCCGTCACCTGGTTCGGCATCGCTGGCCCTGCGGGATTGCCAAAGGACATCGTTGCCACACTGAACGCTGCCTTCAACAAGGCGCTGGAGGCTCCTGACGTTCGCCAAAAGTTGGCCGACCAAGGTAGCGAAGTGCTCGGCGGCACCCCTGAAAGCTTTGCGACCCTTATCCGCAGCGAGACCACACGCTGGGCCACGGTCGTCACGGAATCCGGCGCCAAGGTCGACTGACCGCCAAGCCCGCACGGGTTTCGTTCCCAGACTTCAAAACCGCACAGATTGGCTTGGCAATGCGCCAGGTCGGCGGCAGCATTTCTTCCCTCACCGCAACAGATATCGATATGTCCCAACAGCCCGACATCATCCGCGACTTCGATCGCGTTCCCGCAGACATCGTGCGCCAGGCCGCTGAATTCCAGCCGGCCATCCTCGCCGACGTGGCAGGCCGCCGCGGCGCCTTAAACGGTCGCATCCAGGCCCTGCGCCCACGCATGAAGTTGGCCGGCACCGCGTTCACCGTCGAGGTGCGGCCCGGCGACAACCTGATGATCCACGCCGCCATCTCGCTGGCCAAGCCGGGAGACGTGTTGGTCATTGACGGCAAGGGCGACCTCAGCGCCGCCTTGATGGGCACCATCATGATGACCGCCTGCAAACAACTGGGCATCGCTGGCGTCGTGATCGACGGTGCCGCACGCGACAGTCTGGAGATCGACGAGATGGATTACCCGGTGTTCTGCGCGGGCACGAACCCCAACGGCCCTACGAAGCTGGTGCCAGGCCGGATCGGTCATCCCGTCTCGGTCGGCGGCGTGACCGTGTATCCGGGCGACTTCATCATCGGCGATTCCGATGGCGTGATCGTTGTCGAGCGCGAAAAGATCGAAGGACTGCTCCCCATCGCAGCCAAGAAGGTTCGTGACGAAGCTGCCCGCATCGCAGACATCAAGGCGGGCGACACCGCTGCGAAATGGCTGGATGCGGCCTTGCGCGCGGCCGGTGTTCTCAAGGAAGGGGAAAAGCTGTGAGCACGATCCTCGTCACCAGCGACACGCTCGCCCCGCAGGCACTTGATCTCTTGCGCGAACACGACTTGGTGTTCACCGGCAAGAATCCGGCCGAAGAACGCATTGTCGAACTGTGCCGCGAACACAACCCCGTTGGCATTATCGTGCGATACGGAAAGCTCGGCGCCGCCGCCATGGATGCAGCCCCGGCGCTGAAAGTGATGTCCAAGCACGGCAGCGGCACGGACAATATCGACAAGGTCGCAGCCAAGGAGCGCGGCATTGAGGTCGTCGCGGCTGCGGGCGCGAATGCCGCTGCCGTGGCCGAGCAGGCCCTGGCGCTGTTGCTGGCCTGTGCCAAGTCGGTGAGCCGCATCGACGCGCGCATGCACGCTGGACACTGGGACAAGGCCTCGCACACTAGCGTGGAATTGGACAGTCAGACCGTTGGCGTGGTGGGCTTAGGCGCCATCGGCCAGCGCTTCGCCCGCATGGCTCACGGTCTGGGTATGCGTGTCCTGGGCTTCGACCCTTTCGCGAAGAGCCTACCTGACTACATCACTGTGACCGACGTGCCGACGATCCTGCGCGAGGCTGAAGTCATCTCCCTGCATTGCCCGCTGACCGAGGAGAACCGGCACCTGCTCAACGCCAGCACGCTCGCCCAGTGCAAACGCGGCGTGATCGTGGTCAACACGGCACGGGGCGGTCTGATCGACGAGGACGCACTGTTGGCTGCGGTGCGCTCGGGCCAGGTCGGTGGTGCCGGTCTCGACAGCTTCGAGGTCGAACCCATGCAGCCAGGTCACCCATTCCAGAACGAACCGGGCATCGTGCTGAGCCCGCACATCGGTGCTGTGACCAACGGTGCCTACGTCAACATGGGCTTGTTCGCCGCGCGCAATGCGTTAGCCGTCCTAGCCCGCCACACGGCGGCGGCCTGAAATGGCAGGGCGCTGGAAGCACGCTCCAACGGACAGCCATTGGGGCGAGTTCGGAGCCGACGATCAACGCGGCCGGATGAACTTGGTCGACTCGGCCAAGGTGTTGCAGGGCATCGCGGAGGTGCGGGAAGGAAAGACCTTCTGTCTGTCGCTGCCCCTCGACGTGCCCGGCGGCATGACCTTGAACCCGCGCAGGATGCCGGCCCAAATGTTCGCGACGCTGCGCGACGGCAAAAGCGCTGGCGTGCAAGGCTACTGCTGGTCGTACGCCTCAGAAGACCCCGACCAGACCGACGTGGTTTGCGATGAAGTGCTGTTGATGAACACGCAGTATTCAACGCAGTGGGATAGCCTGGCGCACATGGGTTCACGCTTCGACGCCGATGGCGACGGCGAAGCCGAAGCCGTGTTCTACAACGGCTACCGCGCCGGCCAGGATATCCGTGCTGCGCAGGAAGACCATGCGGCAGCAGCCGACTGGGCCCGCTTTCCCGGACCGCGCGCGGATGCCTTGGGTATTCAGAACCTGGCCGAACACGGCGTTCAGGGCCGCGGCGTCCTGGTTGATCTGGAACACCACATCGGCCGCCAGCGCCAAGCGGTCGGATACGACCAGCTCATGCGAATCCTGGAAACCGACCGCGTGGACATTGAAGCTGGGGACATGGTCTGCATCCACACCGGCTTTGCGGACACCCTGCTGGCCATGAACCGAAAGCCAGACCTGCAGCTGTTGCACGCGACCGGCAGTGGCTTGGATGGCCACGACCGCAAACTTCTGAACTGGATCGTCGACGTACGCCTGGCCTGCCTCCTGGCAGACAACACCGCGGTTGAACTGGTGGTCCCGAAGCTCACGACCCCAACCCCCATGCGCGGGCCCCGCCTGCCGCTTCACGAGCACTGCTTGTTCAAAAACGGAATCCACCTTGGCGAGCTCTGGCTGTTGACGCCCTTGGCTCGGTGGCTGCGCGCAAACGGTCGCTCGCGCTTCCTGCTGACCGCTCCCCCGCTGCGCCTTCCCGGTGCGGTCGGCTCCCCGGCGACCCCCATCGCAACGGTTTGACTATTACTACTCCAGGAGACTTCTCAAATGAAAGTGACACGCCGTACCCAACTGAGCGCGATCGCCGGACCATTGCTCGCAGCTGTACTGCTTTCTTTTGGCCAACCCGCGATGGCCGACTGGCCAGACAAGCCGATTCGCCTCGTCGTTCCCTATCCGGCCGGTGGTGCGGCCGACAACACTGCACGAATCCTGGCTCAGGAACTCGGCGAGCGGCTGAAGCAGCAGATCATCGTGGACAACAAGCCCGGTGCGAGCGGAACCATCGGCGCCGCCTTCGTTGCTAAGGCTCCTGCTGACGGCTACACCTTGCTGCTGGATGCAACGTCCTATACCGTCAACCCAAGCCTGTACAACAAGCTGTCGTATAACCCCGAGAAGGAACTGGTTCCGGTCTCCCAGATCATGCAGGTCCCGCTGCTGATGGTTGTTCCGGCCAATTCGCGCTTCACCAGCGTGGCAGATGTAGTCAAGGCTGCTGCGGCGCAACCCGGCAAGCTGTCCTATGCTTCTGCAGGCAACGGCGGCGCCCAGCACCTGGCTGCAGAGCTGTTTGCGCAAGGGCAGAAGCTGCAGATGACGCACGTGCCATACAAAGGCGGCGCACCTGCGTTGACGGACCTCATCGGCGGCCAGCTCGACCTGATGTTCAGCGCCACGACCGCGAGCGGAACCTTCGTCAAGGGCGGCAAGCTCAAGGCCCTCGCCATCAGTTCCGGCAAGCGGCAGGGTGCCTGGCCACAGGTGCCCACAGTGGCCGAGTCCGGTGCCACTGGCTTCGAGGTGTACGAGTGGAACGGTCTCTTTGCGCCAGCCGGTACGCCGCGTGCTGTGCTGGCTCGCCTCGAGTCCGAGACGCAGGCCGTGGTGGCAAGCCCCACCGTTGCCAAGCGCTTCGATGAGATGGGTGTGCAGGGTGTGGGTTCCAGCGCAAAGGACTTCACCGCGTTCGTTAAAGCCGAGACTGCGAAATGGGCTGAGGTCATCAAGACCAGCAAAATCCGTACGGATTGAGCCGAAGAGAGACTTGACCATGGCACAGAAATTTTTGACGTTCAGGGCTCGCATACTTCCCATTGGCCTGGTTCTCGGCGCGCTGACAGGCGCGCCTCTGGCTGCGCTCGCACAAGGGGAATATCCGTCCAAAGCGGTGCGCATTGTTGTTCCGTATGCGCCGGGCGGGGCAGTCGACCTGGTGACGCGGCGCATCGCTCAGCAGCTCACCGAGCAGACGGGCAGCAGCTTCTTCGTTGACAACAAGCCCGGTGGCACAGGCACCATTGGCATTACGCAGGTCACGCGTTCTACGGCGGACGGCCACACGTTGCTGACCAACGACATGACGTACGCCATCCTGCCGCACGTTTTCAGCAAGCTGGCCTGGGACTACGACAGGGACCTGGTGCCTGTCGCCGCATTCAACTTTGCTCCGACTGCCATCGTGGTGGCGGCGGATTCGAGGTTCAAGACCCTCGCCGACTTGATCGCATTCGGTAGGGCCAATCCCGGTAAGTTGAACTACGGCACCGGAGGCGCGGGCACTATGCCGCACTTCTCCACCGAAGCGCTGAAGATGGCTGGCAAATTCGATGCGGTGCATGTGCCGTTCAAGGGCAATGGCGAAGCGACCATGGCACTACTGACCAACACTATCGACTTTCAGATTGCCTCGACGGCAGGTGTGATGGGGCAGCTCAATGGTGGCAAGGTCAGGTTGCTGGCTGTCAGCGGTATGGAGCGGCTGAAGGTGATCCCGAATGTGCCAACGTTTGCCGAGGCAGGTCTGCCGACCTACAGCGTGGTCAACTTCACTGGCGTCTGGGCGCCCAAGGGTACGTCCGCGGCGGTCGTGCAGCGGCTGGAGCGAGAACTCAGCACTGCGATGAAGAGCAGCAATATGACCGAGTATGCCGACAGCATTGGAGCATTGCCAACCTTGGTCGTTGGAGCGGACTTCGCGCAATTGCTCAAGAGCCGGACGCAATACTGGAGCGCTGTCGCCACGAGCGCTAAGGTGGAAAAGCAGTAAGCCGAACGGGATCGCGGAGGGCTTATTCTTGAGCAGCCGCAATCACGCGAGCCAGAGGCGAAGCGTGCCGGGTGACTGCCAAAGCCTGAGCGGAGCCTGCTGTCAGCGCCGGGCTGTTAGTCTTCGCGCTGGCCGTCGGATCCCTTGCTGGGGGAATTCATTATGGCAACTGCGACAAGCGGCCCGTTGCGCCGCTAAAAATCGCCTCACTCAAGAGTACTCAATAGGCCCTGCGTGGGTAACGCCATGGTTCTCAATGCCCTGGCAATGCTGCCACGCAGGGCGTTGCCGTCGCAATTAGGTGATGCTGATGTAAATAGAAAAATTTGCACAATTGATCATCGATGCGTGATCTGCATGCACTCTAAATTCTGGATGGTCTTAAATCCCGTTTGTACTCGTGCCTCACTGGCTGGAAAGGAAAAAGCCCGCTGAATGCGGGCTGTGTTTCCTGTGAAGACTAGCAACTTTTAATAGCTGCATTTACTGACAAGGGTTGGTGTGAAGCCCCCTCGGTAACCCGAGCCAGCTGGGAGTAGAGAATTCCAACCATTGGAGTCTCTACATGAAGAAAACCAGATTCAGTGAAAGCCAGATCGTTGCCATCCTCAAGGAGGTCGAGCTGGATGCCAAGGTCGGCGAGACATGCAGGAAGCACGGCGTGAGTGAGCCGACCTATTACAAATGGAAAAGCCAGTACTCGGGCATGACGGTCCCGCACCTGTCGCAGCTGCGTGAATTGCAGGACGAAAACGCCCGGCTCAAGCGCATGTACGCGGACCTGGCGCTGATGCACAACGCATTGAAAGACGTCGTCGACCGAAAGCTCTGACCCCGGAGCGTCGTGAGATGGTCGTGCAATCGCTGATGGCCGAGCATGGCATGAGCGAGCGACGGGCCTGCAGCGCCAGCGGGATCGCCCGCTCGACGCTGCGTTATCGGCCTGTGCCACGCGACGACTCCGGGGTGATCGCCTTCATCCAGGGCCACGTGGCGCTCAACCCGCGCCATGGCTTTGACCTGCTCTACGACAGCGCCCGCCATCAAAAGCAGCCTTGGGGCAAGACGGTGCTGTGGCGCGTGTACTGCCAGCTGCGGCTGAACCTGCCGCGGCGTGGCAAGAAACGGCTGCCGACACGCATCAAGCAGCCGCTACAAGCTGCTAGCCAACCCAACCAGGGTTGGAGCTGCGACTTCATGTCCGACGCCTTGTGGTCAGGCCGGCGATTCAGAACGTTCAACGTTATTGACGAATACAACCGGGAGGGACTGCGCATTGAGATCGACACCAGCTTGCCTGCTGCGCGGGTCATCCGTGCCTTGGACGAACTGGTCGAGGTGCGCGGCGCGCCGCTGTCCATTCGCCTGGACAACGGCCCCGAGTTCATTGCCAACGCCCTGGCTGAATGGGCGCAATCGAAGGGCATTGCCCTCAACCACATCCAACCGGGCAAGCCGACGCAAAACGCCTATGTCGAGCGATTCAACAAGACCTACCGCACCGAGGTGCTGGACTGCTACGTCTTCGATTCACTGCACGAGGTCAGGCAGATGACCGAGGACTGGCTGCACCGATACAACCACCACCGGCCCCACGAATCGCTGGGCCGCATCCCGCCGGTCGAGTACCGTGTGAAACAATTCCCAAACCTCTACTTCTGACTGGCTCAGGAATTCGAGGGGGCTTCAATATCGGCCATGGCGCGATAGCTGTCCCAGGAGCCTGCGCCGACGGATGCAGCCGCATGGAAATCCTGGCGCGGACGCTTGCGCACCAGATTGGTGGACGCCGAGGGATTGCCCGCGCCCGTGAGCAGGCCAGTGGCGCCGCGCACGACCTCGATACGGTCGTAAAAGGCGGTATCCAGAAAGCTGGCGCCTTCAAAGAAGGTCGTGGGAATGCCATCGTACTGGAAGCTGTCGACCGCGAAACCGCGCGCGTAGAAGCTGATGCGTCCGCTGTCCAGCGTGCGCGAGGAAATGCCGGTGGTGTTCTCCAGAACGTCCTTTACCGAATTCAACTGCTGGTCATCCATGCGCTGGCGCGTGATCACGGTCGCAGACTGGGGTGTCTCGCGCAAAGCCAGCGGCAGCCGTGTCGCGGCGCCAGACACACCGGTGGTATACGAGCCGCTGGTCTCGGTGGCAACCGTCGGAACGCTTGCCGTCACGGCCACCGTGGGCAGCGCCGGACCGTCTTCGACGGCATGCCATCGCGCTTCATCGGTCAGGCGGCTTTGTGCCTGCACAGAGGCATGCGCGCCAATGCCCAGCGCAAGCGCGGCAGCGAGGGGATGAAATGCAAACGCGCGCGCTGCGCCATTGCGGGAAGAAAAAGCAGTGAAGTAGAGCATCAGACCAGACTAAAAATGATAATCATTCCTATTTATGGTCGATTCTATTTTTGCCTTTTCATTTGCCGATAGCGAACTCAGGCCAGCGGATTGTTCAAAACGGACATCCTGCGCTGGGTGAAGGGCAGCGCTATGAGAAAGCCTCCATCTTTTTCATTGCTAAACAAGAATTAAGTCTGCACGTTTTCGGTAAATCGCAGGTAAGGAGCCATCACTGAATGAAGTGTGGTTTGATGAAGGCGAAGATTGTTCAGATAGCCCTTTTTACGCGTAATCATCGCTTTACGTTGGTCCGAGTCCGGCTCCGTCGCTATCTCCTCAGTGGCTTCAATCAGATTGTACAACTCAGAAAAAATCAGGTCCAAATGATCGACGACCGTATCGTCAAAAAGCCACATAGCCGAATTGATGGCTTCCAGATAGTCAAAGCGGCGATCGTGAGTCACATTTTTCAGACGAATTGCGTCACGAATGAAGCAAGCAGCGGCCTCGTACACAGCGAAGCGCTTCTCAAAGAGGTCAAGACGGAGTTTATCTCTGGCAGTTGCCATGGCCAAGGCAGCTGTTTCAGCCTGGCGGCGACCAATCTCAGCTTGGATGCGACCAAACTTATTGGCCACGTAGAACGCAGCCAAAGGGAGCCTGTCAGAAATTTTGTGTGTAAGGCATAACATGTCATCCAGGAGCATGAATGCCACGCAAAACAAAAACCACCGCTGCGGCGGACAAGGCGGCGCAGCCGCAATTCTCAGCCGAGCTGCTCGAGCAGCTCATCCCCGGGCCGGTCACGCCCGCCGAGCTCGAAGGTATTTTTCAGCAGTTCAAGAAATCGGTTCTTGAGCGGGCCCTGGGTGCCGAGATGAGCCATCACCTGGGTTACGCACCCGCCCAGGCCAAGCCCGAAGGGGCCACCGCCAACCACCGCAACGGCAAGAGCGCCAAGACGATATTGACGGACGCCGGCGCCCTGCGCATCGATGTTCCCCGTGACCGCGAGGGCACGTTCGAGCCCCAGCTCATTGGCAAGCATGAACGCCGCTTCACCGGCTTTGACGACAAAATTATCGCCATGTACACACGCGGCATGACAGTGCGCGAGATCCAGGGATTTCTGGCCGAGATGTACTCGGTGGACGTGTCCCCGGATCTCATCAGCAGCGTCACCGACGCCGTCATGAGCGAGATCTTGGCCTGGCAGACGCGTGCGCTCGTGCCCATGTACCCGGTCGTGTTCTTCGACGCGCTGCGGGTCAAGATTCGCGAAGATGCTGTGGTGCGCTCCAAGGCCGTGTACCTGGCACTGGCCGTGTTGCCCGACGGCAGCCGTGACATCCTGGGGCTCTGGATCGAGAATACCGAAGGCGCCAAGTTCTGGATGAAAGTCTTCAACGACATGAAGACCCGCGGGGTCCAGGATGTGCTGATTGCCGTGACCGATGGCCTCAAAGGCATGCCCGAGGCGTTGGCAGCGGTGTTCCCGGCCACCACACTGCAGACCTGCATCGTGCATCTCATTCGCAATAGCTTGGACTTTGCCAGCTGGAAAGACCGCAAGCTGCTGGCGGCGGCCATCAAGCCGATCTACACGGCCGTGAGTGCCGAGGCGGCCGAAGCCGAGCTGGATGCGTTTGCCCAGGGGCCTTGGGGCCAGAAATTCCCGACCGTGGTCAACGCCTGGCGCAGGGCCTGGGACAAGATCATCCCGTTCTTCGCCTTCCCGCCCGAGGTGCGGCGGGTGGTCTACACGACCAACGCGATCGAGAGCGTGAACGCGCGGCTGCGAAAGATCGTCAAGACGCGTGGCCACTTCCCCAGCGACGACGCGGCCACCAAGCTGATCTGGCTGGCCCTGCGCAACATCACCGAAGACTGGGGGCGAGCTGCCAACCACTGGAAATCCGCGATGAATCAATTCGCGATCCTCTACGAGGATCGGTTCACGAAATCGAGCCTATAAAATCTTCAACCCGCTTCACGTAATTCGTGAAGGTTCAAAGTGCCTCGCACACAGAAATTCTGACACTCCCTCTTGGAAGGGCCGCGAGGCTTGGGTTCTAGTGCCTCGGGACCACCCGTATGATACTGGCGCTCCCAGATTGCCATGGCGCTGTGGTCTCCGCGCACATCGAACAGCACCGCCACCTGTCGGCGAGACAACTCGTCGCGCCACATGCTTTCCAACACAAGCAGCTTGAATCTAGCGCTGTAGTGGCTGAACTTCTTGCGCAGCCCCTGAATCCCGTGTTGCTTATAGCCCTGGATCCAGCGGCACACCGTCGCTTGATTAAGTCCATGCCGCGTCGCCAGAGTCCCTGTGCCCACAGATTCGGCCAGATGCTGCCGGACGACCAAGAGCTTGAAGCTCTCCTTATATTTCGCCATGAAAAACACCACAAAGGTTGGATTGATATCCAAACTTTTGGGGTACAGTTCAGAAATATTCTGGGCTTTTCGTTTTGTGCTTGGGGGGAAGCAATACTTGAGTCTTGTTGATATGTCGATATACGTGCGGGGAACGGCCGGGCTTGGGGCTGTGCTAAACGCTGCTATTGGCGGCTTCCATCATGCACTTGGAGAGGTGGTCAAAGTAGCGCATCGCACCTCGCGTCAACTCGATTTGCTTGCGTCGGGCGTCCTCGGTATCCGAGAGCATGATCCAGCCCTTGGCGCGCATGGACTTGAGCCGGGTATGGATGGTCGCGGGGGCGCCAAGCTGCTCTTTCGCCATCATGTCCCGAACGCACAGCCGCTCATGCTGCGTACCGGCGCGCGCAATCACGGCCAGGATTTTCTCTTCCAGCGGGTCCAGCGGCGGCAATGAAGGCAGGCCGCGTATGGCGTCCGCCAGTTGCAAGAAGCGCAGGTAGACATCCGACGAGCGTTTCGTATTGTTTATGACATTCATTGGCGGCGGTGCATTATTTTCCGGGTAATCTTGAATGGTCTGAGCAACGTTACAAAAATTGGTTCTATTTTAGCAAGGCGTGCATGCACTTAGAGCAACTCCGCCTACAGGCCATGATGGTCATCACCACGATGGTACTTTTCGTGGCGACGCTAGTCATCAATGAATGGCTGTGGACGCGCACTGAATTCGTTCGCGGGATCAACTGGATCTATCTGCCGGCGGGCGTCCGGCTGCTTAGCACCCTGCTGTTCGCGGAGGCGGGAGCTTTGGGCCTGCTGCTAGTGTCGTGGCTAGTTTCGTACTTCTATTTCTTTCCGAATGATTTGCTGCGGTCGTTTGCCGGCGGTATCCTGGCAACGCTTGCGCCTTACTCCATTTACCGATTTGCACAACACGCGTACGGTCTGCACGCTTCGCTGGCTAACCTCACGCCCAAACGCTTGCTAGTCTTGAGCGTTGCCTACTCGATCGCCAGTCCGCTGCTGCACCACCTCTGGTTTGCTTTGCAGGGACAGGACAACCTTGTTCAAGGCCTGATGATCATGTTCATCGGTGACTTGAGTGGCACCTTGTTGATGATTTACACGGTCAAGCTTGCCTTATCGCTGCCATCCGGTTCCCCTCGCATGCGCTGAAAAAACGCATCGCAAATCTACTTGCAACGGCATTTATTTCAAGTGTAAATTATGTTACCATGCGCAAAACGTTATAAATTTTATAACGTTTTGAGATGTACAAGGTTTTTGTATGTTCTTCACCTGTAAAAGTCAGTCAGCGATGCACGCCAGCGGATCGGTCGGTTCATCGAGTTTTCAAACACGCGCCGGCCCATTCCTCGTTTGGTAAGAACATCTCTCATGAGATCTGGTTCGCGTCGCCGCTGGCGATTAAACACGCAGCTGGAGCGGCCCGGTTCCACTTACCGTTTAACGATTTGAGTTCAGAAAAACGGGGGGCCCTCTGTTTACCCTTATAGGAGTGTTTTCATTTATGGCTCGAGAAAAGGTACCGTGTCCAAATTGTGGGGAGATCGCCTATCGTATCAAACGCAGATGGACTGATCGCGTTGTGAGTTTGTTCAAGCCCGTCAAGCGTTATCAGTGTAGTTTTTGCGACTGGGAAGACTTGATTTCGCGCGCGCCCAAGCCGACTGGTAAAAAATAATACCTGTTCCGTATCCTTGCCTATTGTGGCAATCAGTGGGGTGAATCCTGTGGCAAATGCCAAGTACAAGTTGCTGTCCTCCGATCAAGTAACAACGGCATGCGGCTCCAAGCTGCGGCGCATACGTGCGCTCACCCATATCCTGGCCCACCAAGTACAGCCTGGCGACTTAGGCGGCTACATCGAATCGGAAGACAATCTTTGCCCTTACGGAGATGCTTGGGTTGGAGGAAATGCCCTCGTCTACAACAACGCCCGAGTCCAGGACGGGGCCCTTATCACAGGCCACGCCGAGGCCTACAACAACGCACTCATCAAGGACTTCTCCACGATGTCTGGGCGCGCCACAATCAGAGGAAGGGCGCAGCTCCATGACGACGCGGTTCTGACAGGCTCGGCCACTGCGGAAGATGCAGCCATCATTTGCAATTCAGCAATGGCGACAGACGCGGCCATAGTGCGAGGCTCGGCGCGATTGAGTGGCAACGTGCGCCTCTTCAATCACGCTATCATTTATGAGCAGGCTCAGCTGCGAGGCAACACCTGGGTCTTCGACTTCGCGCGCATCGGTGGCCAGGCGCAGCTCTCCGAAAACGTCGTTGTGTGTGCCCACGCAAAAATATCGGGTAAGGCCACATTGTTCGGCAACGCCATCGTGTTCGGTGAAGCCCGCGTGAGCGGAGAAATCGTCCTGTGCGGGATGGTGTACATTGGTGGTGAGCGTGTGGTTGACGACAGTGACTGGCATGCGACACCCTAAGAGTCTGGGCGGCGAACGGGCGTCGAGAGTGCAAAGGCTTGCTAAATTACAGGCATGTCCGCAAGTAACCCGCAACAATGACGCCTGCTGCCAGACACCCTGTAAGACTGTCCGGGGCATCTGGCGTACTTCAGCAGAGACAGCCTGGATCTGGGCGCATTGCACGCTCGATATGTCAAGGGCGGGCGGTGCAACCAGCCCTTCCACCCGGCCATGATGGTCAAGGTGCTGATTGATGGCTATGCCGCGGGCACTTCCGCTCGCGCAAACTCGCTGCCACGTGAGATAGCCCCTTAATTCCTCTGGCCCGCCCTGTCGCCTATCTTTAGAGATAGGAATAGGACCGTGCATATGACTAGACATACGGAGTCGGTAGAGGTTGTCGTAACGGAGCAAAGTAAGCGCGCGGCGATCCCATGTTGACCGCAGCCGGCCACCCAGGTATTGATCAGGCGTTCGAGGCCTGCCAGCGATGCGGCAGCAATTCTTCGATCCGGCTGGCCCGGTGCGTGGGCAAGCGCGTGAGCACATCCCTCAGGTAGGCATAGGGGTCATGCCCGTTCATGCGCGCCGACTGCACCAGGCTCATCACCGCCGCCGCCCGCTGGCCCGCGCGCAGGCTGCCGGCGAACAGCCAATTGCTTCGGCCAATGGCGATCGGCCGGATCTGGTTCTCGATCCAGTTGTTGTCCACGGGCAATTGCCCATCGTCGATGAAGCGCGTCAGCGCAGTCCAGCGCCGCAGGCTGTAATCCAGCGCCTTGGCCGTGGCCGAGCTGTCGGGCAGTTTTTGCCGTTGCAGCAGCATCCACTCGTGCAGCGCCTCAAGCAATGGCTTGGTGTGCTGCTGCCGGATGGCCTGGCGCTGATCGGCGTTCAGGTCTTTGACCTCGCGCTCTATATCGTAGACCTTGGCGAACTGCTCCAGCGCGAACCCGGCAAGCTGGCTCTTGCTTGCCGCATGCAGGTCAAAGAATTTGCGCCGTGCATGCGCCAGGCAGCCGACCTCGGTCACGCCACTGGCTATCGAGGCCTTGTAGCCGGCGAAGTCGTCGCAGAGCAGCGCCCCCTTCCAGTCGCCCAGGAAGTGGCGCGCATGCTCGCCGGCTCTGGACTCGCAGAAGTCGTACACCACGGCTTTCATGTCTTCGAAGGCCCCTGCGGCGTAGGCCCAGAGGTAGGCACGGTGCGTCGCGCCCTTGTCAGGCTTGAGCATCTGCACCGGCGTTTCATCGGCGTGCAGTACGCGCCGGCCGAGCATCTGGGCCTTGAGCGCATCGACCAGCGGCTGCAGTCGCACTCCGCAGGTTCCGACCCACTGCGCCAGGGTGGAGCGGGGAATGGCCAGACCGGCGCGCGCAAAGATGCTTTCCTGACGGTATAGCGGCAGGTGGTCCGCGTACTTGGCCACCAGCACCTGGGCCAGCAGACCCGGTGGGGATGCCCTTGTCGATCACATGCGCTTCGACTGGCGCCTGGGTGATGGTTTCGCATCGTGCGCAGGCCCACTTGCCGCGGATGTGGCGCTCCACCGTGAACACGCCGGGCACATAGTCGAGCTTCTCGGCCACGTCTTCACCGATGCGCTTCATCGCACAGCCACAGGCGCAAGTGGTCGACGCGGGCTCGTGCCTGATCTCGCGGCGCGGCAGGTGGGCGGGCAGCGGCTGGCGTTTGGGTTGTTGTCTGGTCTCGGGGGCTGCCGCAGGCGGCTGGAGTTGCTCGATCTCGACGGCAACTGCCGCCAGGTCGGCCTCGATCTCGTCTTCGAGCAGGCTGCGTTGCTGGGCGTTGAAGCGTTCAGATTGCGCAGCGAACTTCATGCGCTTGAGCAGCGCGTTCTCGTGGATGAGTTTGGCGTTGATCGCCTGGCTGTGGCGCAGCTCTGTGAGCAGGCGCGTGGTCATCTCGCGCAACTGCTCAGCGCTCAGATCATCCAGGGATTGCGGCTGCATCAACATGGCAGACAGTGTGCCAAGGAAGGCACTGCTCTGTCATGCGCAGATCCACGGATTGCATACCAGCTTCAGACCACGGTGATGATGCTGGCGCTTCCCATGCGTTGCCAGGGCAGGCCCAGCACCAGGGCGTCAAGCTGGGCAGGCTCCAGCGGCCACTGTTCATTGCCAGGTGCTGGCCAGACGAACTTGCCTTGGTGCAGGCGCCGAGCTGCCAGCCAGATACCGATACCGTCGTGCACCAGCACCTTGATGCGGTTGGCGCGTTTGTTGGCGAATAGATAGGCGTGATGGGGGTAGGCAGCGCCAAACACACTGACCACCCGGGCCAGGGCCGTGTCGGTGCCGGCGCGCATGTCCAGCGGAGCTGTGGCCAGTCAGGCGGAGTCGATACGGATCATTGCCGCAGCACCTGCAACAGACTCTGCAATGCGCGAGAACACTCGGCAGCGGCGGCCACTGGCCAATTCACCGTCACGCGGGTGCCATGGTGGCAGCATTCGATGCGGATGTCTGTGCAGTCAGCTTGTGCACCCGCAGCCTTGGACTCCATCACCGGGGAGCCCAGTGCCATCGCGATGAAGGCAGGTACGGCACTGGCATGTGGCCCATGTGCTGGGGCGCTAACAGGCTGTGCGTGGATCACGGGCGCAGCAGCAGCATCGTCGCAGTGTGCAGCGACGTCGCACACAACAGCGGGCGCCAGATCGCCTGCGATCTGGCGCTGGCACAGACGATGCTCCTTAAGCCAGCGATGCAGCACATTGGCATTCATGCCATGTTCACGCGCTGTGGCAGCAATCAATGCGCCGGGCTGCAGGCACGCGGCGACCAGTTCAGCCTTGAACTGCGGCGTATAGGTGCGGCGCGTGCGCGGCACAGAGTAACGAGGGGATTGAGAATCTTTGAGCATCGTGTACACGGTGGTTTCGTGGACACGATGTTGCTCAAAGAGTTGTTCAGCATAAAGATGGGATTACCGGACGGATACGCTGGAGGTGGTTTGGCGCTAATTGGTTCTCTTGCCTGCGTGCAGCGATGTCACCTGGAAGGCGGCGACGCTTGCGCCTGGCCTGCAGCTTGGCCAACTTCATCAGGCGTGCCACGCGGTTGATGCCGCAGTGCTCGCCTGCGGCTCTGAGGTCGTGCCATACCCGCGGGCTACCGTAGGTGCCGTCGCTGAGCTCGAAGCTCTCCCGAATACTGCGTGTGAGCCTCGCGTCGGTCTGACTTTGCGCGCTGGCAGGCCTGCCAAACCATTCGTAGAACCCGCTGGCCGAGACGTTCAGCGCCCGGCACATAGCCCGCGTGGACCATACGTCCCGATGGCGAACGATAAAGGCGTACTTCACTGCGGGTCCCTTGCAAAGTAGCCGAGCGCTTTTTTTAAGATATCGCGCTCCGTGGTGACCCGCCGCAGCTCTCGCTGAAGACCTTCAAGCTCAGATGCCGACTCGCTGCGCAGCGGCTTGTTGGCCCGCATGTCCATGACTCCGTCCTGCTCCTGGCTGACCCAGCGGCGTAGCACGCTCTGCTCGATACCCAGGTCTCTAGCAATGTGCGTGACCATCGCACCCGGCTGCTTGACCAGCTTCACCGCTTCCCGCTTGAACTCATCTGTAAACGTTCTTCTTGTCCTTGGCATGTTCGCCTCCTAAACACATCATGTCATCCAATGTGTCCGGGAAACTGGGGGAAGCCCACAGAGACGATAAAGATCATTACTCGAGACCAGCGCGGACTGCGCTGATCGACCGCCTAGATGTGAAGTTCCAATAGGTTGTATCCGGTGTTCATCCGGATTGGATTTGAGAGACTGGAAGTCGCCAAACACCCAATCCACTCAGGAAGACCAACCGGATGAACACCCATAAGCATGCCCGACTTACCTTCGCCCGGCGACTGGAGATGGTTAAACAGATGACTTTGCTCGGCGTTGATGCTGTGCAGGCAGCAGCCGCACACGGCGTCACCGCGCCCACAGCCCGCAAGTGGCTTGGCCGCTACCTCGCTGGTGGCGAGCCGCATTGGCTGATGCATCTTCCAGACCGGCGCACTCGCCCAGGTCCATTGAGCCGGGCAAAGCATTGCTCATCGTGGAGCTACGCAAGCGGCGCATGTTGCAAGCGCGCATTGCGCGCAGCGTAGGCGTCTCGGAGTCCACCGTCAGCCGTGTGCTCGCACGGGCGGGGCTGTCAAAGTTAAGTGACTTGCAGCCCGCCGAGCCCGTGGTGCGCTACGAGCACGAGGCGCCCGGCGACCTGCTGCACATCGACACCAAGAAGCTCGGCCGTATCGTGCGGCCCAGCCACCGCGTCACAGGCAACCGCAGGGATTGTGTTGAGGGTGCTGGCTGGGAGACGCTGTTCGTGGCGATTGACGACCATGCCAGGTTGGCATTTACTGCAATGCATCCCGACGAAAAGATGGAGCAAGCCATCTTGTTCCTGCGCAACGCAGTGGCTTACTACGCCAGTCTGGGGATTACCGTGCGGCGTCTGCTCACGGACAACGGCCCTGCGTTCCGCTCACGCCAGTTCCGCTTGGCTTGTGACGAGCTCGGCGTTAAGCACCGCTTCACGCGGCCTTACAGGCCGCAGACCAACGGCAAGGCGGAGCGCTTCATCCAGTCTGCGCTGCGCGAATGGGCCTATGGCTGGACGTACCAGAACTCAGCGCACCGCACGCTTGCCTTGGCAAGTTGGCAGCACCACTACAACTGGCACCGGCCTCACAGCGGCATCGGAGGCATCGCACCGATGGCCAGACTCGACGTCTCGAGAAACAACCTCTTGACGCTTCACACCTAGCCAGCCCAGACAAGCATCCACATCTTCCTCAATCGCCTTGCTGCGAAACATCGAGGCACGGGCTGAACATGCGGCAAGCCGCATGCCGCGATTGCCTATTGACGATGCGTTCGGCTTGGCAAAATCATCCCCTGCTCTCTCGCTAATGTCTCCCGGTGCTTGATGCCAACTTAGGCTGATGCTTGCTTCAAGGGCTGCGCTGAACTTGCCAAAATGGCGTTGATCAACACCTGCATGCCGCGTGTCAGCGGCTTGTCCTGACGCACCACTATGCCCAGCTCTCGAGACAGCAGGGGCTTGAGAGGCCGGATCTGCAGCCGTTGGCGATCCGCTTCGCGCAAGGCCATCGATGGCAGGATGCTGCAACCCAGTCCCGCTGCGACCATTTCCTTGATGGCCTCGATGCTGCCCAACTCCATGGTGGGTCGAATGCGCAGGCCGTTGGTCAGCAACCAGGAGTCCACCAGTTGCCGGGTGTTGGTGCCCGGCTCGAACTGAACCAACGGCAGCTCCAGCAAATCGTTGGGCCGCACGGTCTGGGGCATGGGCTTGGCGTCGGCAGCGCACACCACCACAAAGGCGTCGCGCAGCGCTTTGGTGACTGCCAATGCACGACTGGTCACTGGCAAGGTCACCAAGGCCAAGTCCAGCGCGTTCAGTTCAACCCGGCGCACGATGTCATCGGTGTTGCCGGTAGACACCACCACATGCAATGCGGGATAGGCCTGGCCAATGCGCTGCAGCAAGGGCGGCAGCAAGTGCAGGCAGGCGGTCGCGCCCGTGCCCAGCCTTACCGTGCCATGCAGGCCTTTGGTGTGCTGTGAGACGGCCTCGGCTGCGCGGGTGCCGGCTTCCAGCAAGCTTCGGGCATGACCGCCCAGCGTGACGCCTGCAGCGGTCGCTGCCAGCGAACGGCCGACCCGCTCGATCAGCCTTACACCCGTCTTGCGCTCAAGTTCACGCATCTGTGCACTCACGGCGGGCTGGCTGACGCCCAGATGCTGGGCAGCGACGGAAAAGCTGCCGGTATCCAAGACCAGGATGAATGCCCGCAACTGGTCGAACGTAAAAGGCAGATCCATAATTTTTCTTATACATAGAAGAATCTTTGACAGCTTCCTTTATCCAGCGCCCGGCGTCAACATGTGGTCCATGCAAATCACCCACGCACTTCCCCGCCAACATCCGCTCACCATCGAGCAGGCCCAAGCCGAACACATGGCCGCGGTCACTGGCATCTACGCGCATTACGTGCTCAACGCCGTTTGCACCATGGAGGAGATACCGCCCAGCGTGGCCGAGATGCATGAGCGCCACGCAGACCTGCGGCGCGAAGGCCTGCCTTGGCTGGTGGCATTGAGCGGGGCGGAGGTGCTGGGCTACGCCTACGCCGGGCGCTACCGGCCACGCGCTGGCTACCACGGCACGGCAGAAACCTCGATCTACGTCCACCCCGCGCAGCATGGGCGCGGTGTGGGACAGGCCTTGTTGGCTTCGCTGGTCGGGGAATGCGAATCCATGAAATTGCGGCAGTTGGTGGCCGTGATCGTCGACGGCGCGGACACCACCGGATCGGTCAGGTTGCACCAACGCTTTGGCTTCCGGCAAGTGGGAGTGTTCGCGCAGGTCGGCCGAAAGTTCGGCCGCGATGTCGATACCTTGCTGCTGCAGCGCAGCGTGGCGGCCGCGTGATGCCGGCGGATGCGCCGCGTCCGGGCTGGTTGCTACTGCTGTGCACCACAAGGATGTTCCAGGCCACGATTGCCACCGTCTGGGCCGGCGTGATGCCGCGCGTGATGGAGGACTGGGCGCTTTCTGCCTCCAGCGCTGGCTTGGTGCAAAGCGCCTGGTATGTGGGTTATCTGGTCTCGCTTTTTAGCGTCGGCTTCATTGCCGATCGCATCGGGCCGCGTCGCGTGTTTCTGGCAAGCAGCCTGCTGACGGCCGTGGCGGCAAGCATTTTTGCACTGGTTGCGCAGGGTCCCTTGTCCGCGGCACTGCTTTATGGACTCACCGGATTGTGCGCCGGAGGCTGCTACAGCCCGGGACTGCAACTGCTTGCCAACAACGCCACGTTGCAGCGCCGCGGCAAGGCCATGGGGGCTTTCATCGGTGCGTCGTCGCTTGGCTATGGGCTGTCACTGATGACCGTAGCGCTGCTGGCAAACACGCTGCACTGGCGCAGCATTCTGCTGGTGGTGGCCGGCATGGTGGCGGTTGGCGCGGTATTGACGGTCTGGGCACTGGAGCGGATGCGGGCCGACCCGCTTCGTGATCCAGCAGCCGCGGCCGTGCCCATGCAGCTCGCACTCGCCGAGACGCTGCGCGACCGACCTGCCATGGCAGGCAACTGGGCCTATGCCGCGCACTGCTGGGAATTGATGGCACTCTGGGCCTGGCTTCCCGCCTACCTGGCATTTGCCGCACAGGGCAGCGGCCTGTCATCGGCGCAGGGCATTGGTCTGGCGGCCATGGCCCATTTGGCAAGCGTCGTGGGCAGCGTGTTGGGCGGTGCCGCCTCCGACCGCCATGGCCGGGTGCGCGTAATGCTGGCTGCCAGCGCCGCCAGCCTGCTGTGCTCGTTCACTTTTGGCTGGCTGTGGGCCGCCCCGCTATGGGTGTTGGCCGGGTTCGCTGCCATCTACAACTTGTGCGCCATTGCCGATTCATCGGTTTATTCGACGGCCCTGGCAGACGTGGTTCCGGCCCACCGCCTGGGCGCTGCTTACTCGGTAAGGTCGGTGATGGGGTTTGGTGCCGGAGCCATCAGTCCCTGGGTATTCGGGGCCGTATTGGACTGGGGTCAAGCCCAGCTTGCATTGCCTGGCAGTGCGTGGGGATGGGCATGGAGCAGCGTGGGCTTGGGAGCCCTGCTGGGCCCGCTCATGATTCTGCAGTTCCACCGGCTGACCCGGAAGGCACTTGCATGAAGGACGTTCGTGCGTTGACAATGACCCCTTGCTCCATGCCTTGCCTTCACCATGGAGTCAAAGACAAACGCTGCAGGCAGTTGGGCAATGGTTCTGAAAGGCCTGCCGAACATCGTCGAATTCCATAATTTGGGTGGTTCGTTGCGCCTGTCCGGCCGGTTCATGGAAGCTTTATTGCGGTGGCTAGGGGCGTATCCATGACCGACTCGTCGAACTGGCGGCGAAATTGCAGTGTTCTTTGGCCATCTTGGCGACGGGGCCTGCCAGTGCGTGGCCAATGGCACGGCGATAGATGGCGAAGTATTCAACGTCCGGTAGCTCCGGCTCCACCTTGAGCCGCACCAGCTGCTTGTGCTTGAGTTCGGGCGTGTAGTAACCGACCGGCAGTTGGGCAACTGCAATGCCGGTGCGCGCCATTTCGCCCAGCACCGCAAAGCCATCGCCTGCACCAGATTACGCAGCGGGAAACCGGCGCGAGTGAACCACGCGCTTTGCGGCTGCACGTGGATGGTGTCGGGAATTTGGCTGGCAGTCGGGCATTCCAACGGCTCCTCCACCGAAAGAACTCGCCGCGGTATTTCCAGCTTGGGACTGGCCATCCATTCACGCTCCAAGGTGCCCAGGGGTAAGTCGTCAAAAACCGCCCGTCACATGGGTCCAGGGAGCAAGGCCAGGTCGTGTTTTCCTCATCTCATCAAGGATTGCGCCACCGTTGAATGAGAATCCCGTGAAGATGCCGGACTCGACGTCATTTTGCAGGGACGACAGGTGATGAAAAGGGCGCCAGTCCGCCTCGAAGATGCGCTTGCCACGGCGCGCCTTGGCTCCAGGCCTGTTCCAAAGAATGATTCGGTCGCAGTGCTCGCGCACTAGCGGCAGGAAACAGTCGAGCAGCGCTTGCCAGGCGTCGGGCATCAGGTAAGGATGCGCCTCATAGTAAGGAAAGTAGCTTGTCAGCCGAAAAACCGGGCTGGCCTCGCCATGCAGTGCGCCACCGGGCATGAGGATCGGATCGTCATTCCACGTTGTGTGAGTTTCCTGGAGACTGTCAGTTTGCGCATGCACAGATTCTTCCGCTCAGCATACCGCCGCCGATCTATGGCGGCGTCATGCGAAGAACTGTAGCGTTTGCCAACCACCACAGTGGTTTCGTGAGACCTGGCGTCATGATTTGCTGACTTGAGCACGAAAGCTTGCTCCGATCAGCCGCAAATGTGGCTTGTCATGCGCCATCCGCACCACTTATTTCTGTATCCAGCTGAGCGCGCAGCGAGGCCAGCACACGCTGCATCGCCTCGATATCTTTAACTTCGATATCCGTAACCAGCCGGTTCACCCAGGGTGCCTTCAGCGCCATGGCCCGGTCGCGCAGTGTGGGCCGCTTGTTAACGCGCCTCTTGCGAGAGCTGGGGGTCGGCGGCAAGCCGTTGAAGCACCTCATCTGAAATGAACTGGCAGTGGCGCATGTGATCCTTCCGTTGGATGGGCGGGCATACCGGCCGGATATGCAGCGTACGGCTGCAGGCTCCACTGCCGCTGCAGCCACCCACAGCAATGATGCGAAATGCCTTGTAATGCTAGGTCGCGGGATCCAGCTATCGGTTGAGTACCCTCGTCAACGCGGATGATTTGTTGGAGGGATCTCTGGCCTGGCTTGAATCCGCAACTCGGCTTTACTCAGTCACGTGACGATGTGTCGATATCACGCGCGCGCAATCGGCACCTCGTCCAGCACCGTCGTGTACCGCGGTGTTCGGCGTTCCTGTTTCATCCGCCAATCCGACACAGCTTTCTCCGCATTGCCGGTGCTTGCCACATGCACCGTGGCCTTGCCCCAACGTCCATTGATTCGGTCCATCACCTCCATCAGCGGGCTTTGATCACGCACCGAACCCGGCGCGGCAAAATCCAAGGCCTGCTGCTCGACCCCTTTGGCGGCCAGATCCAGCAGCATCACTCCCGCCTTGGCCAGTTGGTAGCCGGGTGCATAGATCGAACGTACGCCCGCAACGGCCGCGCCCACCAGCACCTTGGTGTCGCAGGAAGGCGGCTCAAGGTGGATGGTGGCCGTGCGGTAAAAGCGCGGCCCTGGCCGAAACGGCGAGGTATGGGCAAAGACCTGCAGCGCGCCGGCGCGCTGGCCACCGGCGCGCAGTTTTTCCGCTGCGCGCGTGGCGAACTCGCTCACCGCCTCGATCAGCGGCGGCAAGTCCGTGATGGCCTGGCCAAAGCTGCGCGTACTGGCGATCTGTTTCTTTGGCGGCGGCGCCTGTTCCAGGCTGATGCAGCTCAGGCCCTGGAGTTCGAGCACGGTGCGCTCGAGCACCACGCTCCACTCCCGCCTGGCCTTGGTGGCCGGCATATGGGCCACGTCCCACGCCGTCAGGATGCCCTGCTCCGACAGCTGAGCCGCAATCCTGCGACCAATGCCCCAGACCTCGGAGGCCAGCGTCCGGTGGAGCACATCCTGCTGCGCCGCCGCCGACATTTCCGCCCAGTTGCAGACCTGGGCGAATTCCTTGGGGTAGCTCCCCGGTTTGCGTTCGGCATCCTTGGCCACGTGGTTGCACAACTTGGCCAGGGTCTTGGTGGGCGCCAGGCCCACGCAGGTTGGAATGCTGGTCCACCGGTAGATGCGCGAGCGAATGGCCCAGGCGCGTTGCGTGAGGTCGCGCATGCCCTCCAGGTCACCGACATAGCTCTCGTCGATGGAATAGATCTCCTGCAGCGGGCCCAGGCCGGCGGCCAGCGTCATCATCCGGTCACTGATATCGCCGTAGAGCTCGAAATTTGCCGACAGGCAGACCAGCCCAGCGCTCTGCTCCAGATGGCGGATCTCGAAATGGGGCTGGCCCATCTTGACGCCCAGCGCCTTGGCCTCGTCCGACCGGGCAATGGCGCAGCCATCGTTATTAGACAGCACGACCACGGGCAGGCCGCGCAGCGAGGGGCGAAACGCGCGCTCGCACGACACATAGAAATTGTTGCCGTCGATCAGCGCAAACATGATTACCGGGAAAAGCGTTTCACGCAGGCCGTGACCACACCCCAGATTTCCAGCGTCTGGCCGTCGCGTGGAACGATGTCGGGATAGGTGCGGTTGCCCGCCTTGAGGCGAAAAATGCCATTGACCTGGTGCAGCAGCTTCACCGTGAATTCACTGTCCAAAATCGCCACCACGATGCAGCCATGGCGCGCAGTGAGCGCGCGATCCACCACGATCAAATCGCCATCGTCTATGCCATATTCGATCATCGAGGGGCCGGCCACGCGCAGCAAATAGGTCGCTTGTGGATGCTCCACCAGGATTTCCGACAGGTCCAGGCGTCTGCCGCTGAAGTCTTCGGCGGGGGAGGGAAAACCAGCGCGCACCGAGCAATCTGCCCATGGCAATGCCATGGGAGATGCCATCCAGGGGATGGGTTGACCGGTAAATGCAATAACGCTGTACATTCGTACAGTATACGTGTGCTCAAACTATTTACGATCAAACCATGTGCAATGTTTACCGACCTCCCGGCCCGATTGATGTGTCGCTGCATTTCCGCGTCGATACGCGCGAACGCACATGGCCGGGGATGGTGCACCCGCGCACCCCCGGCCCTTTCATTCGGCGCGCCGTGGATGATGTGGGCTACAGCCGTGAATTGGCCGTGGGTCAGTGGGCGCTGATTCCGCCATGGTCCAAGGAGGCCAAACTCAAATACAGCACCAATAACGCGCGCTCGGAAGAGGTCGCCAGCAAAGCCAGCTACAAGGACGCCTGGGCCAGGGGACAGCGCTGCATCATCCCAGCGGCCGA
The DNA here is from genome assembly GCF_013363755.1 of Comamonas antarctica. NCBI lineage: Bacteria > Pseudomonadati > Pseudomonadota > Betaproteobacteria > Burkholderiales > Comamonadaceae > Comamonas > Comamonas antarctica. The sequence continues at coordinate 30,009 of NZ_CP054842.1, read as the reverse complement.
CTTCGACGAGCCCAACTGGGAAAGCGGCAAGAACGTCTGGTGGCGGTTTCGGCGCGCAGATGGCTTGCCCTGGGGCCTGGCAGGCCTGTGGAACACCTGGGTGGACCGGGCCACCGGCGAGGTGCACGAGAGCTACACCATGCTGACCCTCAATGCCGATGCGCACCCGCTGATGAACCGCATGCACAAGCCCGACCCCAAGCTGCCAGCGGACCAGCAGGACAAGCGCAGCGTCATTCCGATCAACATGGCCGACGTCGATCAATGGCTGGCCGGCACGGTCAAAGAAGCATCGGTGTTGCTGCGGCTTGCGCCCAGCGAAGTTTTTGACGCTGGGCCAGCTTAAGCAGCCTCCAGCCAGCCCTTGGCGGTGCCCACTGCCCTGTCGATGAATGCAGTACTCCAAACGATGCAATATGGTGTGAAAGCTTGTCCAAGCGATTTGGACATACCGACCGCAAAGCTTTTAGAGAAATATTCCATGAACCGAGATATCCACTCTGCAGACGTCGGTCTGTTTGTGGCTGCATCGCTGCGTGGCTTTGGTCTCACGGATTCTGCATCTGGCCGCGGCTATCGCGTCGAACGCGGCTCCGTGGTGATCTACACGGCAGCCACGTTCAAGGAGGTGGCAAACCTCTGCGGAGCATCAGGACGCACCACGTTGCGCGAGGCAGCTGAGCGCGATGGGCTCACATGGCCTGCGTCCGCAAAATTCTTCATCGCTGCGATGAAAAATCCGTAATGCACTTGGCTTACCCGAACCATATCTCGGCCAGGCACTGGTAAGCGTTGCTCACCGCGCAATGTCGCTGCTGTTCGCGGTGCATGGGCCGCCTGCGGGTCTCGCATCCTTGCCACTGGCCATCGTGTGTGAGGTACCTGGGCTAACGGCTGACCTGCACGCCTGCCTCATGCCCGACACTCGCTTTTCGATTCAGCGATCGGGCCACTCGAAGCCCCAATCCTTGCATATGGCGAGGATGCGCTGCTCGCCGTTCGGCACCAGCTTGAAGAGATCGGCCTTGCCCCAGCGCAGCGCATCCAGGCACAGCAGCATGTCATCGCTGATGTCCACATCGACTGTGCGCAAGTCGAATAGGTCGAACGGGAACGTCTGACCATCGAAAGTGGCTGCAATGAAGTGCGCCAACGTTCGGATCTGACCGCTGTCGCGCGTCTCGGCCAGGTCCAGCAGGCGCTCCAGCGCCTGCGCGGCCGCTGCTTGCGCTCGGTACGCTCGTTCTGCCCACTCGGCCTGTTTCCTGTCCTGAACTGCAAAGTTGTTCATTGCGGCTTTCTCTGGATGTTGTGCCATTGAGCATCCCGGCGTGGCGCCGTCGGGCTCGCGGGCTGCGCCCCGCGCCGCGTTCCGCATCGCGGCCATTCGGCTTTGATCCCTGATGCCTTCGGCCGGCGGTGCCGGCCTGCGCGCTGCGCTTGCCTCCAGGGGATCGCCTTGCCGGCCATCCCCGCCGCGCGCTGCTTGGCGCCCCTGCGATACCGCCGACCAGGCTGTGCCTGATCGGCCAGACCAATCCAGCCAGGCGTGTCTGCGCACGCGAAGGCGCTCGCCGCGCGGCGTTGATCCGGCGCAACGCCCTGGGCTGTAGGCCGCTGGCCGTCTTTCCCAAGTCCATCGCCTTGTCCGCGACCGTAGCCAGCGGTACCTGGCCGTCAAGGCGCGCAGGGCCGAGTCCTCGCCTGCGGCTGCGGGCCGCACCAACCCTGCGCTTGCCTCCTTGACGGCCCGTCCCCGCTGGCTTCGGTTTCCGCGGGCGATGAACTCAGGAAAGACGGCGGCAACAGGACCGGCCCAGGTCGCTGCGCCGAATCAACCAAAGCCACAAGGGCTCCGAATCTTGGAATCCGGTAGGCCTTTGAACCACAGCCAACCTTGGAGAAAGACAATGCAACTCGCATCCCGCTTCGCTTCTCACTCCCCTGCTCTGCGCAGTGACCTACCGCTGACTGATGTGCAAATCCGTGAGGTAGCGCCCTCCATATTTGCGCAGGAAAAGCACAGCAGCCGATCCGAGCGCTACAGCTACATTGCCACCAGCGCGATTCTTTCCGAGCTGCGCAAGGAAGGTTTTGACCCCTTCATGGTGTGCCAGACCCGCGTGCGTGACGAAGGCAAGCGTGAGCACACCAAGCATATGGTGCGGCTGCGCCATGCCGCGCAAGTCGATGATGCTGAAGCCAATGAGTTGACATCCTCCCCCACCTTGGCCTTCGGCCACCGCTTGCGCGGGAAGGAGGGGGATTCCTGCTGCGCTATGCAGAGCCACGCTCTTACGTAGTCGCTTCGGCGGGTTCCTGCTTCACCGAGGCGGGTTGCACCGCTGTCTTGCGACTGCGGCCAGAGCCGTCCTCTCCACAGGCTAACAAGCGCTGTCCACGCTCTAGAACATTAATAGCACCCACCTCATCGGCATGGGCCCTGTGGCCGCAGGCGACGCACTGGAATTGCTGCTGCGTTCTGCGATTTTCCGGTGCAACATGGCCACAGCAGGGGCAGGTCTGGCTGGTGTGGTGTGCGGGCACTGCCAGCAGCATACCGCCGCTCCAGTCCATCTTGTACGCCAGTTGCCGCCTGAACTCTGCCCAGCCCTGATCGAGAATGCAGCGGTTCAAGCCGGCCTTTTGCCGCACCCGTTGGCCGGGCTGTTCGCTGCTGCCCTTCGCCGACCTGGAGATGTTTTTCACCTGCAAATCCTCAATACAGACGAGCGCGTGGTTTTGGCAGATCGTCGTGGTGGTTTTGTGGAGGAAGTCCTTGCGGGCGTTGGCGATGGCTCTGTGAATCTTTTGAACTTTGGTCTTTGCCTTTTTCCAGTTGTTGCTGAATTTGACCTTGCGGGCCATGCGCCGCTGGTAACGCGCAAGGCGTCGCTGGTCTTGCTTGAAACTGTTCAGGGGCGCAATGAAACTGCCGTCGCTCAGGGTGGCAAAGCGCGCAATGCCGACATCGATGCCGATGGCCGTGGTGGCAGTTGGCACCGGCTGGGGCAACTCCCGCTCGGTCTGGATGCTGGCGAACCATCTGTCCCCGGACTCGCTGAGAGTGATGTTCCTTGCTACGCCAGCAATATCTCGGCTGTTGCGATAGCGTATCCAGCCGAGCTTGGGCAGCTTGATGCGGCTGTTGGCCTGGTCGATCTCGAATTGCTTGGGGTCAGGGTAGCGGAAACTTTCGCCACGCCCTTTGCGCTTGAAGCGCGGAAAATCTGCGCGCTTGGCAAAGAAGTTCTTGTATGCCCGCTCCAAGTCCTTGAGTGCGTGCTGCAAGGGGTGGCACGGAGCCTCCTTGAGCCAGGGTGTCTCGCTGCTATGGCGCCAGTCGGTCAGATGCTTTGCCATGGCGACATAGCCGATGAACTTCCCGTCGGCTTCGTGGTTGGACTGTTGCAGTGCCAAAGCCTTGTTGTAGACGAATCGGCAAGATCCGGCAAAGCGGCGCATGTCGCGCTGCTGCGCCCCGTTGGGCAACAGTTGGAACTTGAAGGCCTGCAATCGCTGCATACTGGGATTTTATCCAGCTCATGTGAATGACTCCATGGGAAACCCCAACTCCAGGACGGCTTTGCCGTCCGCGCTCTTGACCCCGACCTTAACGGCAGGGTTTGCCGCGCGCTTGATCAATCGGGCCTTATGGATGCTCGCTGAAGGCATGAAACAACTGAAATCTTGACCTCAAATATTTGGAGGGGGATCAATCCCCCTCCCTATTTGAGCTCGATTCAATCGAATTAACGCATCCCCAGATCAAATCCAGGTAATTTCCCGTGTCACTACCGGAAAACTCGACCCAATTTTCAATCATCCATCTCATGGCTTGGTCTGATAAAAATTTGTGACATCCTAGAAATTAGTTCATTAATTCTACCATTGTTAAGGTGGATATTTGATGGCGCCCGCAAATTTGGCTAGACTGACTCGCGATTTTTAAAGATTCCATCCGTGGCGGTTGCAAAGGTTGACGACGATGGCTAACGCATCTCTCTCACTCCACACTCTCGACATATGCCGGCCTTTTTTCAACAAATCAGGTCTGAATGCTTTCTCCTACTCTCGCGTTTTCAGAGATGGTAGCCGGTGTGAATTATGGACCGATGCCGCTGCATTTGAGCACACTTTCCACAAGGCACGCTATATCGTCGGAGCGTATACACCGCAATACTTCCAAAAGAACGAAAGATATTCTTTTCTTGAGAAAAAGATAGAATCATATCCCCATGAATTGCGCGACAGATACGTTCATCAGCTAGCTGATCAACGCAAATACTTCGACCATGGAAATGGTTTTTCCATCATCAATCGCCAAGAAGAATTCTGTGAATACTTCTTGTTCTACTCATCGACAGCGGACAGCGCAGCGATCAACTTCTACTTGAATCATCTCGACGAACTTGAAGCTTTTTGCGAATACTTTCTACAGGCTGCAAAACATCTTATTTCCGAGGCAGAAAAATATCGGATACCGACCCCCAACCGATGTGCCAAAACAGCGCGCAGTGAACAGAAAACCTTGGCAAAAAGAATGACCTCGCGCGAAAGGGAGGTGGCACGGCTTCTTATCACGGGCGCCACCATCAAAGATGTAGGCATCGCTCTTTCCATTTCTCCTCGAACGGTAGAAAGTCATGTGGAAAATATGAAAATCAAATATGGGTGCAGTAGAAAATCGATGCTAGTAAAGGAACTTTTCTTCAGTAGAAACTTATTCTTTTGAAGCTTTGCTGCACCAGGTCGAAGATATAGCTGCAATGCCCCAAGCTCCGTGCTTCTTCGCATCTTCCAGCATTTCGGTTCTCATTCCTCCCAGAGCGAAGACAGGAATTTTTGTGCCAACGGCCAAGTCGGAAAAGCGTTGCCATCCTATCGGCACAGCTTCCGGGTGTGTCTTTGTCGCGAAAACAGGCGACACCACGATGAAGTCAGCGCCGATTGTTTCGGCATGTGCCACCTGCTCTTCGTCATGACAAGCCGCTGAAACCAGGAAGCCTGCCAATGCTGGCCGTTGCTGGCATGCCATCAGCGCCTCACTGGTCAAATGCACACCGTCACAGCGCGCCTCCAGCGCCATTTCTACCGAGCCATTGAAAATAAGGAGTGCGCCATGTTTTCGGCAAGCCACCAGCGCCAAATCAGCGACAGCCAAGTGTTCTCGCCGGTTTAATTTCTTCGCGCGAAGTTGCACCAACTTGATACCGGAATCCAAAGTCTCATTCAATTCAGCAATAAACTTTTCAAAACTTGGAGCGCCGACCGGCTCCGGCGTGATCTGATATATTCTGGAAATTGAGGAAGTCATCACGATATTCCACAGTTTGGTTCGACATTGGCGCATAAAGCTGTGTTGATGAATTGAGTCGACGAATTTCTCGCTATTCCAACGAAGCCATCCACCTTAGCAAGCACTGACATACACCGCTGCGGTGGGACAATGACCATCAGGCGCCTACCAGCTTGGCCCCGATGACGCCCCCCAGAGCACCTGCCACGAATGCCGTACCAGTAACCAGCGCCATGAGCCTATACGCTTTGCGCTCAAAGGCCTCATGCATGACAGCCAACTGCAAAGATTGCGTATTGAGCTGGTTTCCGATTTGCGCTGCCGCGTACCGTCCGGCCTGCAATAATTTGTCGACGTCCTTTTCAACTGCCGATTCAAAATTGAGCTTGAAGGCCAAAAATGCTTTTCCGGCAGCATCGCCGGACGCCTTTTCAATTCTCTCGGCGATGGATTGATCAACCTGTTCGAAACGCCGCACCAAGAGGTCGGCATCTTGCAGCAGTTCAGCCATCAAGGCTTCACGAGCGGTGGAAACGTTTGTGCTGCCCATCGATCATCCTATTTGAATAGCGTCCGATAAACATCGTCAAGATTTTTATGCGCCGACTTCGCCAGCCGTTGGGCAGATATCATGCTGATGGCATGCGCCTTGGCATCATCATCTTTTGCTTCGCGCAGCATGGTGCGGTAATCGGTATCGTCATCGACGATTTCCGAGACGTTTTTTTTAAGGATATGCAGGCGCTCGAATATTTCATTTCTGAATATCACTGCATCAGGCCTCAGCGTAAAGCTTTTCGTTTCAGCATGAAGCCCGAATATCGTGCTGAACATGCGCGACACGTCGCTTGCATCTTCCAGCTCGACCTTATTGAACACCACCTGTATTTTGCTGGCGGGCACGCCCAGTCCGGAAAGCGTCTCGATCGTGTTGATGGTGTCAATTTGCTGCTTCTTTTCACTGACGACAGGCACGACAAAGCAATCGAATTCCCCATGCGAACCGTCAAACTGACCCATCTGCTTGATGAATTCCTCGACATTGGACGCACCAACATCGACTATTGCCGACTCCAGCAGCATCAAATCTTCCTGCAACTCGCCAAAGTCCTTACCTTTGAGAAGCTCCGTGCCCTGTTCGTCCACCGACCCGGCGTTGATCGTTTCCACACGGAATTTTGGCGCCGATATGCGCGGAGCCAGAAGGTTATCGACGATGGTCGTCTTCCCCGGATTTCCGCTGAAATTGATCACGGCCACCTTCATGTCTTACTCCTTCGCTGCTGCCGGGCGACTCTCTCATAACGCGCCAGCTTTTCCGCTTGCTGTACGGGATCCGGGTGCATCAGACGGCCAATTTCCTGTATCGATAATGACGGACGCGCATTATTCTCACCGGACGTGTGAAAATCAAAATCTGCAGAGTGATTTTTCTTAAATAAATCCGTTGAAGCACATACTTTTTTCACAGCAGCGTCTGCCACGTTAGTTGCGCAGGATTTTTGCCGATAGCGATACAAATATTTCTTGAGCGTCTCGAACGGCAGGTCAAAACCTATCGCAACGAGTTTTTGATGAATGGCTACCAACTTCACACCCGACGCCAGCTTTTCTTCGATCTCCGGCATCCACTGGCGCAGTTGTACCGCCTTGGACATAGGCTCTAGCTGTCTTATTGCAAGTTTTACGCTTTGATTCATCGGAGTTTTTCCGTAGCTGACGCACTGTACCCGCGTGCAATATCTTTGTGCAGATACTCATCTTGCGAATGTTGTTATGTGCACTTTTTGTCCTCCTTCTGTCCACTTTTTGTCCACTTTCTGTCCCCTTTTTGTCCCCTCTTTGTCCAATTTCTGTCCCCTTTTTGTCCTCTTCACACATACGCCCTTCGGGCTCGATGGTTTCCACGCCCTTAACCCCAAGAGATTCCGGTCCTTAACAGGCCCGAAATCTCAATACACAATACGCACCTCCCTGCGGGAGGCGAAACCCAGGCGGTATATGGCTTTTCAGGCCATGCATCGCCGCCAACAGCTATAGAAATTTCTATAGGAAATGGTCCAGACCCCGCATTTTTCCTAGGTTTACGGCTATAGGAATTCTTATAGGTGGTACCGGCATGAACGACGGTAAAGCAATACCCGTTTGGTATTCGGAGGAAGACCGGCGCAGGCTCGAGGAAGCGGCTGCGCTGGCTGGCTACAGGCACTTGTCCAAATACATCCGCGACCGGACACTGGGCTATGACAGCCAACGCGCGTCAGCCCGAGACAGCATTGAGGCATGGGCAGATCGCCAGGAGCTGTCCGGGCGCTTGGCGGAAATCGAGCGCATGCAAAGCCGGGCACAGGCGCTGCTGGCCATGCTGCTCTTTCTCCTCCGCGGCAAGGCATCGAATGCCGAGACAGATGCATTGATCCGCGCCTGCGAAAACGCCCGGACCCCAGACGATGTACTTGCTGCCTCGTCGCCACAGCTGGCAGCGCTCATGCGGCGTTTTGTGCAGGACGCTTAGGGTGAAAAGCGCTTGTTCGATCTGGATCAAAGTCTTGGACAGCCACTGCCGCTGCGTCCTTGAAAGGAAAAAGGCGATGCAAAAACATGAAGTAGAAAGCGCCGTCTGGCTTCTGGGCATCAACCTCCCGTTGGCCGGCTGGATTGCGGGTGCCTACGCCGGCGGCGTGCCCTTGCTGCCCCTGCCCCAGGCGCTCACGGCGGCCATCACGGCCACGGCCAGCAACCCCTTTACCGCTAGCGGTGTGGCGGCTGGCATCGGCCTGGCTGCGGGCGCGGCCTATCTGGTGCACGAGTATGGCGACGATGGGTTCCGCGGAGCGGCATATCGCCGCTGGATGCGCGGCTCGAGAATCGCCAACTGGCACTGGGTCAGAAGCAAGGTCAACGCTGCCAACAGCCGTGAAAATCGCCGCCTGCGTGCGCTGCGCAACGGCGCAGAAGATCTGCAACCCATCATGATCGGCCCGATGCCCATGCCGATGCATCTGGAGAACCGCAACACCCTGGTATGTGCGTCGATTGGGGCGGGGAAATCGGTGGCGATGGAATGCATGATCCACTCGGCCCTCAAGCGCCGCGACAAGATGGCGGTGATCGACCCCAACGGCACTTTTTATTCGAAATTCAGCTTTCCTGGCGACACGATTCTCAATCCGTTTGACCGCCGCTCGCGGGGCTGGACCCTGTTCAATGAGATCAAGGGAATACATGATTTCGACCGGATGGCAAAGAGCGTCATTCCGCCGCAGGTCGATCCCAGCGATGAGCAATGGTGTGCCTACACCCGCGATGTGCTGGCGGACACCATGCGCAAGCTGGTGGAGATGGGCCAGCCCGATCAGGACAGGCTGGTCAATCTGCTGGTGCGTGAGGATGGCGAAGTCATTCGCGCGTTTCTGGTCAACACGGACTCGCAGGGCTACTTCCGCGAGAACGCCGAAAAAGCGGTCGCCTCCATCCAGTTCATGATGAACAAGTATGTGCGGCCGCTGCGCTTCATGACCAAAGGCGATTTCTCGCTGCACAAATGGGTGCATGACCCGCACGCCGGCAATCTGTTCATCACCTGGCGCGAGGATATGCGCGCTGTGCAACGGCCGCTGGTCGCAACATGGATCGATGCGATCTGCGCCACCATTCTCAGCGTCCTTGATGACAAGTCATGCGCAACACGTCGGTTGTGGCTGTTCCTGGATGAACTGGAGTCCCTGGGCAAGCTCGAATCTTTCGTTCCTGCTGCCACCAAGGGCCGCAAGCATGGTCTGCGTATGGCGGCTTCGATTCAGGACTGGGCACAGCTGGATGAAACCTATGGCAAGGACACCGCCAAGATCCTGCTCAGCTGCTTTCGCAACTACCTCATCTTTGGCGCCTCGAATGCGCTCAACGCGGACAAGGCCAGCGAGATTCTCGGCAAGCAGCATGTCGAGCGCGTTCAGACCACCCTCAATGCGAGCGCTCGGGGCGGCGGGCGCAGCCGCCAGCTGGTGGCCAGTCCCCCGGAGCCTGTGGTGCTGGATTCGGAGATTTCCAACCTCAGAGATCTCGAAGGCTATGTGATGTTTGCCGAGGACTTTCCCATCGCGAAGATCAGGCTGCCATATGTGACCTATCCGCCGCGGGCGCTGGCCATCGATGTCAGGTGACGCGAGCCTGCCATGCTCAACGTCACGTCGATCCGCGGCAACAACCAGTATGCGGCAGCGCATTATTTTGCGGCGGCAGACGACTACTACACCAAGGAGCACCCTGGCGAATGGCAGGGCCGGGGTGCGCAGGAACTGGGCCTGACCGGTCCGGTCGACCAGGCACAGTTCGCGCGCCTGCTCAATGGCCAGCTACCAAACGGCCAATGCATCCAGAAGACGTTCGATCCGCTCGACAACAAGAAGCGCATGGGTCTCGACCTCACGTTTTCCGCGCCGAAGTCCGTTTCCATGCAAGCACTTGTCGGTGGCGACAAAGGCGTCACAGCGGCTCATGACTTTGCCGTCACGCGTGCGCTGGAGCAGGTCGAGCAGCTGGCCGAGGCCCGTAGAAAGGTGCAAGGCAAAAGCTTTCGCGAGCGCACCGCCAACATGGTCATCGGCAAGTTCCGCCATGAGATGAGCCGTGCAAAGGACCCGCAGCTCCACACACATGCCGTCATCCTCAACATGACCCGACGCGCCGATGGCGCTTGGCGTGCGCTGTCGAACGAAGACATCTACCGTGTCCAGCACGAACTGGACGCGCTCTACAAGGCCGAGCTGGCAAAGGGCCTGCAGGCCATTGGCTATGCCATCCGCCTGCTGGATGACAAAGGCAACTTCGAACTGGCACACATCAGCCGAGAGCAGATCGAGGCCTTCTCGGCACGAAGCCAGGTGATCGAAGATGCGCTCGCCCATGAAGGCAAGACCCGGGCAACAGCGACGACACTGGAAAAGCAGGTAATTGCACTGGCCACGCGCCCGCGCAAGAACGAATCCGATCGCAAGGTCGTCAAGCAATATTGGGTGGAAAAAAGCCGCAAGCTGGGGATCGACTATGGACCGCGCGTGCAACTTGACGGACTTCCTTGTGATCCGGGCAGCAGTTCACGCGGCGGTGAGCCAGCCGACGACCGCCTCGCCGCACAGAGCTTGCCGGCCGGACTCACCCCGGCGCAAGCCGTTGTGCAATACGCCATCAACCATCTGACCGAACGCGAAGCAGTGGTGCGCGAAACTGTGCTCACCGCCACGGCGTTGCGCCGCGCGGTCGGCCTTGCAGGCACGGACGAAGTCCGCACCGAAATCCAGCGGCTTGTCGCGCAAGGAGCGCTGATTGAAGCCTTGCCGGTATACCGCATGGCAGAGCGCAGGGATGGACCGGCCCTCTCCCTCGCCGGTTGGAAAAACCATCTGCGAGAGCTCAAAGGATGGTCGAGCAACCAGGCGCACCAGTACGTCACTCTCGCGATCAAGAAGGGCTCGCTCGTCCCCGCCGAAAAGCGTTACACGACACACAAGGCGCTGGCACGCGAGAAGGCCATTCTTGCCATCGAAGTCGCCGGGCGTGGGGCAGCCACGCCGCTCATGCAAGCCAGCGCCGTGGTCACAGCCCTCGAAGGAACCACCCTGAATGCCGGCCAGCGCTCAGCCGTGGAAAGCATCGTGTGTTCCAGCAACCGATTCATCGGCATCCAGGGCGACGCGGGTACCGGCAAGACCTACGCCCTGAACCAGGCCATCGCTCTCATCCAGCAGGCATCGACCTCCGGCGTCGGATACCGCACCGTCGCGCTCGCGCCATATGGCAATCAGGTCAAGGCGCTGAAGAACGAGGGCCTTGAGGCCCATACGCTCGCCAGCTTTCTGCGCACCAAGGACAAGCCCATCGATGCCAGGACGATCATCGTTCTGGACGAATCAGGGGTAGTCGGCGCACGCCAGATGGCCCAGGTCATGCGCATCGTCGAAAGCGCCGGCGCGCGCATGGTGTTGCTGGGAGACACCAAGCAAACGGAAGCCATCGAGGCGGGAAAGCCATTTGCCCAACTCCAGGAGAACGGCATGCAGACCGCACGCATCAACGAGATTCAACGCCAGAAGGATCTCGAATTGAAGACCGCGGTGGAGCTTGCTGCAGCAGGCAAAGTGGGGCCTTCACTTGCGCATCTCAAACACGTGGAGGAGCTGAAAAATCCCAGTGAACGGCACCAGGCCATCGTTAATGACTACGTAAGACTCACTGAGCCGGAACGCCGCGAGACGCTGATCGTTGCCGGCACCAATGCCGCCCGCCGCGAGATAAACGCCATGGTGCGTGAGGCGCTGGATCTGGCGGGAACAGGACGTTATTTCGAAACATTGACCCGTGTGGATATGACACAGGCCCAGCGGCGTTTTGCACCGAGCTACGAGCCAGGGGTGGTGATTCAACCCGAGAAGGATTATCCAAAAATCGGCCTGGTGCGCGGAGAGACTTACCGGGTCCAGGAGGCCTTGCCCGGCAATATTCTGGCGCTGGAGGGTCGCGATGGCAGCACCACCATAATCAACCCACGCAAGCTGACAAAGCTAAGTGTCTATCACCCCGAACGTGCAGAACTGGCGGTAGGCGATACCGTCCGAATCAACCGCAACGACCCAGGTCGAGATCTCACCAATGGCGACCGAATGCGTGTTGCCAGCGTCACCGGCGGAATAGTTCAGCTCGAGTCGATTGAACAGCGCAATGGACGGCCAGAGCGTTTTCTTGAGTTTCTGGGAACCAAGCCGCTGCATCTCGAGCACGCCTACGCATCGACGGTTCATAGCACGCAAGGACTAACCAACGACCGCGCATTGATTGCTCTCGATACCAAGAGTCGTACCACATCAATGAACCTATATTACGTGGCAATCAGCCGCGCTCGGCATGAGGCACGTGTCTACACCAACTCCATCAGCGAACTGCCAACCGCGATTGCCCGCCGCTTTGACAAAATCACAGCACTGGCGGTTCAGCGGGAAAGGCTGTTGAACCCCGAGGTGGCCGGCATGTCGGCAGTAAGGGCTGCTGATGGCAGGCAATTACTGCCGCACCAACCGCTAAAAGCTGAGCCAAGGCAGTACAGTCACAGATAGAAAATCCATTGTTGCATGAAATCCATGGCCGAATTCAGCATTGCGCGGACTTTTAAAAACCAGATGTCACATTTCTAATGCATCAGGAAATGTTGTTTATCAAAAGGTAGTACTAATACCTTTCCTTGAAATTTTGCTTTGCAGCGATTGTTGCCGTTTAAAGCTATAGCTCGATGCGCTCGTTTCTCCCAGATAAAATCCATATTGAATGCTTATCATGAGCCGCCGTTCATGCGAAGCCGCTGCGTCTTCAGCGTTGACGTAGAGTACACAAAGAACTCCAGCGGAACCGCCGTAATTAATGAGATAGTGTATTCCAGTGAAGAAGCCCTACCCTTAACAACACAGCTGAGCTTTCTCCATAGGACTAGATTAGTCTCGCATAAATGCATACGGGGTTGCCCCCACCTCTAGACAAGAATTCATGAAGCTGCTGAGCAGCCAAAAAGCCTGCACTACCTGCGGTTCAACTTGTGATTTTCCGATCTCGCTGAATGCACTCTTTAAAGCCTTGGCTGAATAGTTCGGAATTACCACTCCAACTTCTAATACAGCCAGAGGACTCGAAATCACAACCTCGATCCTGTCCTTGATGGATATCGACGGCTTAGGCTGCTGACGCATGCGGCTAATATTTGCGGACGCGGGTAAAGTACATAGTTCAGTGGTCCAGCGATTTATTCTTTTTTTCGTTTCTTCGTCATCGACCTGCATTCGAAGACGGCCCAAATTTTTAATCGCTTGACTAATAACCTCCTGAAGGTCGGATGCGCTCAAAGAATCACTGGATGACATAGGCTGTGTATTTTTCGGGATGTGGTTCTTCGAATTTCCCTTTTTAGCCATAGTTATTGCTGCTTTTCTTGCAACCTTATCTTTCTGCTTTTCTTTCTGTTGAACCTTGGCATGCAGCCAGCGCATTTTCGGCGTGGTGGTACTGATTTCCAAATAATCGCACCATTCGTCGGTAGCGTCATCACAGATTAGGATAGAGCTCTTCTCAACAATCTTCGAATTCTCAATAGCCCAAAACGAACTGTCACTCCCAAAATTCGTGTCGGACGGAGCAGGGTTAGAACCCTTTTCGCTATGAACAGTATCGAGTTCACGAATACCGACGAGCATATTTGAGAGCTGTCTGATACTAAGCGGTAGGTTCGACAGTTCAAATGCTCCGTCTAAGCAATACATCGCGCGCCCGTGATTGAAGCTGACACGCATCGCCCGCATGCGCGATACAACACTTCCTGAAGTAAGGAGCTTTCCACTTGCATCAACATCGAAAGCACCAAACTTTGCTGCCATGATCACACGACAGGTCTTAGCGGTGATACGAAGCTTCACATCCGGCTCGTCAGCACCTAGAGACTGCCATCCCACCGGAAAAAAGAACTTCTCCTTTTTACCCGAACTATTCACATCTGGGCGGCCGTCTTCATAGCATGGTGTTGGATCAAATTCTATAGGTTCCCTCAGGGCATCAATGAAATTTTCAAAGCTTTGAACGGGTGAACCGTTGAATGGTTGCCAGCCGTGAAACCCATTGCTCAGAAGTTCTTCTTGTTCTTGCTCGATTGCAAGATGATCAAACACCAAGCTTACAGGAATTGCTCTGAGCAGCGTTTCCAAGGGTTTCGCCATGCTGGATAGAAAAGCGGAGCTAGAGATGGTGGTGTCTTGCTTGTCCGATAGCTTGCTCACGCACTCGGTAGCCCAACGGATCATGTCGCCGGCGGAGGTTCGGCTAACGCCCGCACGCAGTCGGCTGTTGTGCGCAGTGATAGCAATGCTGGTTTGAGATGACCCCGCCGGAAGGGCAAGTTGCATGGAGCCGCCGATGGTTCGATGAAGCCCGAAAGTCGACACCGCATTACCAACATCATAGGCATCCAACACCTTTCGGTTGACTTCGCCTCGTGCAGCCGCAACCTTGCGAAAGCTCATGCGTTCTATGCGTGATGCTCCACCCTCATAATAGAAAGGCTCCACGAAGGCTGCTGCAGGAATCCCTTCGAAATAGTTGTCCCAAGAATCATCGAGCGGATCTGGAACAAGATCTCTCTGCACAAAAAGATAGTCCGTTTCCCTGCCAGATGCGATTTCTTTGACGCTCATTTCTAGAATTAGAAGGTAGCCGAGCCGATGTTCAAACATATCGGCTTTGGGCAGGATTAGGGGATGACGCACGAATGGATGCACCATCGCAGATGCCAAGACCGTAACTTCATGTGTGACCGGTCCGGCAGGCAAGCTATGTTTCCACGTAGACGATGCTGCGCTCCGCACCTGCTGCCAATCTTTTGAATACGTTGGCCAGTAATCCGGTCGAACAAAATCTGAGGGCGTAAGCAAATCAAGCTTATTTCTCAGCCGAATGAACGTATCCTCGACCAAAACATCAGTCAGTGCTTTTTTAAGCAGATAAAACTGCCCCGATCTTCCAACAGAAATAGATTCCATTATGTCCTGGAAGCTTTTCGCGCTTGTCATTTACCCCCCCTTTTTAATTTATCTATATCTTTTCTTAATCTTTATTACTCAAAGAAAAATAACTCGGAGTCGTTTATTTTAAAGAGTTAATTATCCTTCATCGCGACATTCATCACTTATGTGCTCTGTACACTGTTTTATTTCCTGAATGCTTTGAATCGCCGAAGACTGAACTTCGACGGCGATTGGTGCCAAGAGTATGTTCCTACTCTGAAGAAATTCGACGAACTTCGCGATATGCGGTCGTCACTGGCCTGTCCCTGGGACTTTCGCAAATCCTTCGCCGAGACACCGGTGAGAGATAAAATCCCTGCGGTTACGGACACGATATTAACAAACCAGTTCATTCTATTCCTAAGGCATAATGAGATGTATTCTGGAGAACCTACTAAATTTATGGACTGCAGATTAAATTAGGCACTGAGTAATTTTTTAAATAACTTGCAATCGGATTCCGCTTTAAAATCCTGAATCTAAAAATTCCGCTAACTTCCGTCGCACTGAGCCCCAACTATAGCTCTCTAGCGGCACGTATTTTTTCGCAGTTAAGCTGTATTTAGAATTAATGACGCCTTTGGAGCATGCCGCCGAACGTCGTCTCAAGGTTGCGAATTCAACTGGTCGATACAACCCTGTCACGACCGCAGAAGCAGTCTTTCACGCCGATACTTGACGAATCGCGCAATCGTGCTGCCGTCCCCAAGTGTGGAGGTCGTTCAGGATATACAACGTTCAACCACTGATGTTCGCGGGTGCTGCCGTTCATGCACTCGACCCTGGATGACTCAGATCAGCCTAAGCAGGCTAACGCCAGGCTTGTCCAGCAACCTTACACCGGCTCCGTTGAGAAAACAGATGCCGCGTGTCTAGGATGCAGGACAGATCGACGACTCGCTCAACCTGCGCCTACCAGCGTACGCGCTGATGCAATGCATTATTGATGAACACGTCGATGGCCTGAGGAGGGTGCGCCGGTTGCCAGATCACCTGGTCATACACAGCCACGGTAGAGTTGTCGTCATAATCCCCAAGGTGATACGAGCCGACCAGTTTTCCAACACAGGCGCGTGGACCCAGGCTCTGGCCGTCGAGTCCCGGTGGTTCAGATATTTTCGGCTCCTTTTGGACTATGTACCCACGACTACCACTGTGCCTAGTTTCATAGGCTGAGGCTCGCATGCCTCGCGTCACATAGGAGCCTGGCAGGGCCGGTTGCAATAATGCAGGACAAGGATCATATGGGTCAAAGACTACTCTGGCGTAGCTCGACCCATCATTGCCATCGGCGATATCGCAACTTGGAAAAGGCCTGCCTTTGCGTAGATCGTGAAAAAGCTGATTGATCGGAGGGACGCACTCGGCGACACCTTTAGGGCCACCATTCGAAGCTGGGTTGGAGAGGCAAAGCAGCACCTTGCAGCCGTAATCCGACGCATATGCAGACGCTGCAGCACTGGTGAAGAGTGCCGCGACCAGAAATGTTCTCATGGCGTTTCTCCTGAATGGATCGTTCTCACCGCAAGCGCCTGTCAATGGACAAACTGGACAAATGGCGCATCCTGTCGATCGCTGCTTGCAGCTTCAAGCTGCCGCGCCAGTGGCTTACCCTTCCCTGGACCTTGTTCCACAAAAGCAGAATGGGCCACAACAGGGGTTGGCGTCACGAATCGAACCTTGACGGTTGATTCATTTGCCGCGTCTTCTCGCAGCTGAACGACGGGTGGATCGCTTGGTCTGGCACTTTCGGCAAATACAACCCATCGAGAAGGTGTCTCGGTCTGCTTCGTGCGCTCAGCTGGCCGGACAGCGGCGCGAACAGCCGCGGGGTCGTCCGAGCTTTGTGGCTCGATTGCCGGGACCACCGGTACCGGCGGCGCCTGGCCGGAAGCATTGGCAACAACCTTCTGTACATAGCTCGGCTGGCCAGCACTGCCCGGGCGGAATCCTCGCGTGAAATTCCCGGAGAAGTAGCAACTGAAAGCCGCCCTCAATGCATTCTGTTCATCGGCTATGGTTTTCTTCGCGCGCTGAAAGCAGTCTTTTAGGATGATCCCGCCGACCTTGAGATTGCGGCACGGCTCTAAGATGGTGGCATAGGTCTCACCGTGCTTCGCCAGGTTATGGCGGTTCACCTGGCCCAGTCCCAGAGAGAAGTTGAAGCCTTGTCGTTCCAGCTCATGCGCGGCGGCAACTGCTTCGGCCAAGTTACGCGGCTGACGCTCAAGCTTGCCGCCAACGACGCCAATTGCGTAGGGATTCCACGACGACTCGGTGCTCAGGACAGCTTTGAGCGTGGATGGATGGATGTCAGGTGCGCACTGGGCGGCGAGCTCGTCAAACGACTGAGACGCTGCCGGCTGGGCCAGCGCCGCAATGCATGGCAAAAGGCCGGCCAAGACCGTGATAAAGCTACGCACCCGCATAGTGAATTTCCGAAATGTAGCGGCCGTCGCGCTCGGTGTATTTCCACTGGACCACTACGTCGATGCGACGTTTGACGCGTTCGATGACCTGGTCACGCGTCAAGGAGGTATGGCCATCCATCAGCTCGCCAAAGCGGTCGTACATCTCTGCCGGTGAATCGGTGTGGATGGTGGTCAGGGTTCCCTTGTGACCAGTGTTGAGCAGGCCCAGGAACTCGACCGCTTCGGGGCCACGGACTTCGCCCATGATCACGCGGTCGGGTGTCAGGCGCATGCATGAGCGCAGCAGTGTTGCGGGGGTTACTGCGGTCTGGTCGGTTGCCTGGTGGCGGGCATAGGAAAGCCGCACGCAGTTCGGTTGCGCGGGATCGATCTCACGTGAATCCTCGATCGTGACAATGCGCTCGTACGTGGGAATGTCTTGGACCAGTGCGTTCAAGCAAGTGGTCTTGCCGCAATAGGTGCCCGCAGAGATGGCGATGTTCTTGCGCGCGAGCACTGCGGTTTGCAGGAACTCGGCCCAATGCCCGGCTTTGTAGAGCGCCAACAAGCGCCGGTCTGAACAGGGGCCGACTTCGACGTCGCTATTCACGAAGCGGAACGCCCCCTGCTCAACATAGGTGGGCAAGGTCATCCTTACCAGCGACTGCTTGCGGATCGTCATGGCAATGGTTCTCTCCGGCACCACGGGCGGGAGAATCATTTCCGTACGGTACGAGCCGCGTTCAAAGTCAGGAATGCCATCTTCCAGGTTGACCGGAATTTCGGCCGACAGAATGGGCGTAGCCCGATCGACCTCAAGGCTCTTGAAGGAGGCTGTGACTTCCGCCAGCGAGGACAGCAGCGCGTATGTCAGGCCTGGCACGGCAATCTGCTGCGCGTAGTACGAACCCTTCCTTCTCAGCCACAGCTCGCCAGGCCGATTGATCTGGATCTCGGTCACCTGCTGGTCGTCGAGGTAATGCGTCAGCAGCGATAACTTGGAGCGGAAGGAGGCAATCTGTGACATGACTGCGCCTTCACTGGATGAATTCCACGGCGTCCCAGCGCTGCACGGCCATGATCTCATCTTCGTAGATGGGACTGAAGTCGAGGTCCCGGTTGACGTAGATGCGCACGCGCGAGCCTGGTGGCACGGCGATCGTGGGCGGAGTAGCAATGTAGGGCTGCAGCACCGATTGCGAGGTCTGCGCTGCGGCCTGTTGCACCGACTGCCGGTAGGCAGCAGCCGAGTTGTATTGGTCGGTCGAACCGACACCCATATTCGACGCGCCGGCGCCAATGATGGAGAGCAGCGCAGACATGCCAAAGACCTGTGCGAAGTGCGTATCGACATGGCCTCCCATACCGGCCGTTCCCAGCTGGTCGGCACCCGCGCTGTCGAGCGCCACTTGAACGCCATCAGGACGACGCAGCATGTTCCAGATGACGAACAGCCTGTCCTGGCCTTTGCGGACGTCGGCGCTGTACACGCCGCAGATGCGCGAGCCCCAGGGGATCAGCGTGTTGCGCTCCTGTGCGCCATAAATATCGCGCTGGACGGTGGCGCAGAGCATGCCCGGAAGATCCGAGGTGGCCCGGGGCTCCAGCACGGCCTCGATCAACTTGCCCTGAAGTATCTTGTAGGGAAGGTGTCCGACCTGACTGGCCTTGCTCACCGGCACGCCGCCGCCCGACACCGCACGCGCGAACCGGGAATTCTGATCCTGCGCGCCGCGCTCGGCAGACCCACCGCCCAGCACAGGGGCCGTTGCAGGCTCCAGGGAGTCCATACCTGGTGGCAGGGCCGCTGCCGTGTTCTGGGTGTTGGGCGCGATAAGGCCAGACTTCATTCGGGCTTCCAGCATGCGGCGCTGCTGCTCCTGACGCTGCATTTCCATCTGTTCGCGCTGCACCCGCATGGGGTCGTCGGTAGGCTGCGCACTTATCATGGCGGGAGTTGCGGTGGTCTCGGGTTCCTGGCCCTTGAGCTTGGGTACCGGCTTGCGTTCTGGAATGCTCAAATTGGCGGCAGGCATGACGGGGTCGCCCGCGCTTTGCTTCACATACCAGAAGGTGACCAGCAAGGCCGCTGCACCAGTGGCAATGGCTATGCCGCTGAGTTTTTTCCTGCGACCATTTGCCACGAGCGAGGTGTGGGTCTGCTTTTCCCATTCCCGCACCGCTGCTTCGCGCTCTTCCTGCGGGTCAAGCGATGCACTGGACATATCAGCTCACCCCCACCTTGTGCAAATTTAGCCGATCTCCTGGCCGGCGGGGCAATGCATTGTTCTGTACGCAAAGATGGGCAGTGCCATTGCGCAGGGTGAACAAACTAGCCATGCGCTCGACAACGAGGTAGTGACCCTCGCGCCGCGTGTTGACAATGGACTCCGAGCCATCCGGCCCCACCGTATAGACGGAAGGAATTTCCGCGCCTTGGTCAAACAGGAAATAGGTGAACTGGCCATCGTCATAGGCTCGGCGCAGGGGAATGGCCGTCTTGTCTCCCGATGTCGCGTAATCAGAATTGCGCGAGCTTGGTTCCGCCAGTGTGACTGAGCGCTTTGGCTCCTGTGTGCTGGCTGCCACGGCTACGCTGGCACCCGGATACACGAAGCGCACCAGAAATGTCATGCCCGCCTGCTTGCGCGCGCTGGTGAGGGTGAAATAGTAGGTGCGCTTGTCCGTGAGCACTGTCAGGTTCGTTGCCGCGTTGGGCTCCACAGGCTTGAGAAAGAGTCGGTTCTGGTAGGGTACGGTCTGCCAGGCGATGGTGTCGCCGAGCGATACGACCTTGACCTTTTCATCCGCGGCAAACTCGACCGAGGTCTGATAGCCATAGGTACCCACAATCTCATAGACCTGGTTCGGGTCATAGAGAACCTGCTTCACGCGATCATCCGCTGCCAGCGGTCGTGGCGTCTTGGCCGCATGTGCCGGCAACAGAGAAACCGATGCGGTGGCTAGAAATGCACAAACCAGGGGATAGTTGCGAATTCTCATGGGCTGCTTTCTGCGTGAAGCCGTTCACTGGCGGCTGAGTTCCTGGTCCTTGCGATAGGCCGTCGTCGCGAAGCCAAGGGCGTTCTCCCATCGGTCGCCGATGGCGAGCGGCTTGAAGGTAAAGGTGCTTTGGACGAGCGCGGTGTAATAGTCGGTTTTCGGCAAGCTGCCAGCTTTCTCGGTAATGGACTGGAACGACACTTGAAATGCGTCCTTGCCCAACGACGTGATGCCCGTGATCTTTGGATAGCGGCGGCCGCCAGGGCCGATCTGGTAGTACGGGTTGTTGGGGTTTTCGACGCTGGTTTCCTTGTCGTACAAGGCAGCCACGGCCTGGGTGGAGTGCAGGCGACAGAGATCGGCGAACCGCTGGCGCCAGTCCGGATCAAAGGTGTTGCAGTACATGATGAAGTCATACACCTGGCTTTGCACGAATGCATCCTGCCCAGTGATCGTCTCGCGGCTGACCACCTGCTGCTTGACCACATGTCCATTGGCATCGACCACCGACACCACAGGAATCACGGTGTGGATGCTGGCCAGCACCGTCACCGCACTGGCGAGTCCACCGATCACAAACAGCAGCAGGCCGATAAACAGATAGGCGCGGTTGCGCTCCTGCTTGAGCCGGTTTGTACCGCCCAGCTGCACCGCCTGTGTGGCGCTGTCGCCCAGGGCGGTATGAGCGCCGGCCTTCATCAGCGCGCTCCCCGGCCCATTGCCATACGGGCTACCGTGACCAGCATGCCGGTCGAGGAAGCTGCACCACCGGATAAAGCTGCGGCCCAGCTCCGCACCCCTAGCATGAAAAGGATCAACACGCCTTCCACAATGATGAGCTGGGCGGTCTGAGATGTGTTTGCAAATGCATTCGACGCGGCCAGCGCACCCGCCGTTTCGATGGCATCGCCAAAGGTAATAAATCCGAGGCGAACGATGGCAATGACCAGGATGTACATGAAGGAAAAGGTAAGCATCTGGCTGACCCAGTTCATGAACCATTGGCGTGTTTCGGGAAACATGAGGAAACCGATGAACAGTGGGCACAGCAGCATCGTGATGGCCAGGCCGAACTTGGCAATCGTCATATACATGAGAGCCAGCACAAACAGCAGGCAGTTCACTATGAACAGTGCCAGGCCGTCGTAGATCATCCCAATTTGGGCAAAGCTCACTCCACGAAGCTGAGTTGACACCGCATCCACATTGCTCCACAACGCATCCAGCATCTGGGCTGTAGGCTTGCCTGCCATGACGGTAGCGGCAGCGCCTTCCATGAACGAAACAAATGCTGCATAGATGACATGGGCAAGACCACCCCAATGGAGTGTGCCAAACACGGCCACTGTCATCACGCATTTCGCGAGAATGTCTTTCCATTGCACGGGGGCATAGCCGGCGTAGACCTTGTAGCCAAACAGCGCCCAGTAGAGCACCGTCGCAAAGTAGATCGGCGTCGCGATGGCTTCAGCCAAGGCAGGATATGACTGCGACAAGAAGGCTTCCGTCACACCGTCCGCAGCGCTCACAACACCTTGCAAAGTGATGGCGGCCATGGCTAGCGGGGCCTTACAGTGGCGCGCCAGTGCGCGCGGACCCGGGGATCGAGCACATCTTCATCGCTCAATTCCAAATTCGAATGGAAGAACACCCGGTTCCTGATTTCCCTGACGCAAAATGAGAAATGCCGCGCCCGCTCATCCGCGGCGCCAAAGACGATCTCGCCACACGGAATTGGATAAATGGGAATCCACATGTCGAGTTGAAGCTCACTGGCTGCAAGCAGCGGATTGCCAGCCGGAGCCACAGGAATACGACGCCCCGGAGACATGGCCCGCAGTTCGCCGTTGCCGGACAATGCCAACTCGGCTTCGGGCCGGGAAATCAAATAGACAGTGCCTCCGATGGCAACAATCGCGGCCACGCTCGAAAGGAAAATCCAGATGCTACGCATTGGTTTTTCCTACATGGCTTGCGGTTTCGAGCAGCTCGAAGTCACAAGCGCAGGGTGACTTGTCGAACTTGTTGGACGTGCTTGCGCAACCCGAAATCAGAGCGGCGAGAAACAATAGCGCAAACCCGCGCCATAGCTTGCGGACCAGCCTCCACAGCGGCCATATCAGGATGAACAAGGGCAGCAGAAATGCAGCAATTTCCATAGCGGATGCTCCTTTGCAGTTGATGCTTGCTTCAGGTGCGCCTACTCGGCAGAGCGGCGGAAGTACCTCTGTGTCGCGGCTGTGGCCTGGTTCTGCTGGTTGACCATGTTTGCCTGCAGATTGGTGTTCATTGCATTGAGCTTGGCGATCGCGCTTTGCAGCATCCCGTTTTCCGCCGCGATGCGGTTTTGCAGATCCTGCGCGTCCTTGATGTTGGCGGTGCTGTCCACCAGCTGGCTCATGCGCGCGAGATTGCCTATGTGGGTCTGTACTTGCGAATACAGAGAGTCCCCGCCTGCGAGAGCAGCGCGTACGGAGTCGCTGCTCATTTGGTAGGTCTGCGCGTTCTGCGCCTGCGGATCTGCAAACAGATTCGGTAGCAAGGTGTTGATGAGCTTTTCGTAGCTTGCCTGCTTCGCTCCGAAGGCGCCCCCCTGTTGGCGGGCGACGACCTCCTGCCAAGAACCGGGAACCACCGATGCAGAGCTCAAGGATTCATTCAGGCCAATCTGTCCGCGGCCGTAGCTACCGGTGACGGCCGCATACTGGTCCTTGAGCGTGTTGTACTGGGCCTGCAGCTGCTTGAACTGCTGCTGCATCTGCGCAAACTGTGCCGTGTCAAACGTCGGAATCCCCCCTGCGGAGGCGCCCAGCGCTGCAGCAAGGCAAGCAGCTGCAGTAGCACCCAAAACTGTCTTTTTCATCATCGATTTCCTTTCGGTTTCTCAATGCACAGACATGACGCCCATCAGGACGTTTCGACTCTCACCCCTAAATTGTGCGTATCAGCGGACATTGAACGCCGCATGAAAACCGGCACCCAGATTTCGGGGTCATCGTTTTCGATCTCGCGGATGATGGTTTCCATAAGCGCGACACCCTTGTCATTCGACGAAAGCAAAGGCACGAACTGGGTCATTCCGGACAGATCAAATTTCGCCCTGATCGATTCATTGCCGCGCCGGATCAGGAAAGTGCGGTTCTCTAGGGGCTCGTCACGCACGAACTCGAACTCAGACGGGGTGAGCCCCAAGGCATCAACGTAATCCGCCTCCCTGGCCTCGGCGTTGGGCAGGAAGATCTTGGTGGCGGTCTGCTTCTGGATCGAGTCGGTTTCGCTGAAGAGGTACTTCGCATCCGGTGTGACAAACACCAGCAGGCCGTTTTTGCGGCGGATCTGCATGATGTAGCCGTCGATCTTCTCGCGCCAGAATGCATGCTTGACCAGGTTCTGGCCTTCTTCCAATACCAGGATGAATGGAGCGCCATCCATCGACTGCTCGATGCGATGGAAGGGGTAGCTCAACACCACTGCCAGTTCCGGCCTGGCCGAGCCGTCCTTGATGAGCTCCCGCATCTCATAGCAGTAGTGGCGGCATTTGCCCAGATCCACGCTGTCATCTTCGTTGTCGAACAGGCCCCAGTTCGCCCCCAGATGTCCATTCGCACCATGCCAGACGCGCATGTCCTTGGCCAGCTCACCTTGGCCAAAGCGCCAGGCAACATTGCGCAGGCGTCGATCAGCCTGGGGCAACTCGTAGTTCTCGTGGACGGCCCACTTGAACCTTTCGATGTCATCCGGAGTCAGCCGGCCGCCGTAGCAGGTGCGCATCAGCATCATCAGATCGACCAAATAGGAGCGGTTTTCCGCGGTGTCCGGCAGCTGCATGGGATTCCATCCCGTATTGCCATGTACCGACAACGTGGTGTGCTGTCCGCCCATGGCGCGCATGAACACCTTCGCGCCTTCACGGTTGTCGAACCAGAAGACCCGTGGTTTGGCCTTGTCGGCCATGGCAATCAATGCACTCAGCAAGGTGGTCTTGCCGCTGCCGGTATCGGCGGTGATGGCCGTATGCCCGGCCACCATTCCCTCCATCTCGCGGTGGAAGTTGAAGTAGTAAGCGGTCTTGCTTTTGGTCTCGAACGGCATGACTGCCGGGCCCCACAGATTGCCGGCGATTTTTCCCATCGCATAGTTGTGGAGTGATGCGAAGCCGGCGAAATTGGCAGACTTGATCTTGGCGCGCCGCCCCATGAAATGCTGCGCCTGTCCCGGGAGTTGCGCCCAGAAGAAAGTTTCGACGGCAAACCATTCGCGTACAGGCTTGACGCCCAGGTTGACGAATGCCTTCTTCAGCAGATTGATCGCTCCATCGAGGTCGGCGCAGGTTTGCCGGCGGTTGTCTTTTGGGTCGCCAAATCTCGTGGTTTGCGGCACATGCACCAGCATGGTCAGATGGTGCAATCCATTGACTGAACGGCCCCGTGTGAGATCTTGCAAGCCCTGCGTTATCTCATCCTTGTCCTCTTGCGCCGCTCCTGCATGGTCGTTGACGGAGACGCGCCGGCGCTCCTGCAGCATGTCGTGCTCGGCACTGATGCGGTCGGTGAAAAAGAACGATTGCGTGATGATGAACTCCACGGGCTGGCAGAGAAACTCATCCAGCATTCGCGAAGGCGTGCGCGCAGGCCACTCTGCCATGCTCAGCATCGCTGCAGCGCTGCTGCCACCCAGCCTGCGAACAGCCAGCGTATTGCTGACCATATTGAAGTCGATGCCTGATGTCGCCAGTGCACGGTCGAGCGTCAACTCCATGACCGGCACGCGTTCGTCTTCGAGATTGATCAGGTAGTGCAGGAAACGGCCAATCTCGGTGTAGTCGCCGCCAAGATGATCCAACACTTCTTCGCGACCGTATGCCGGCTGGTCCCCGTGCGCCTGCTGGAAGCCGTGCCAGTCCAGGTCGAAATGCTCGATGGCTGATCTCACGGCATTTCGGTCTATCGGGTCGTGCCCAAAGTTTGGCACGCGCTGGATGCGCAGCTTGCGGGCGCCATACCCGGACAGGGTGTTCACCAGCAAGTCCGATGCCTCGTTGAGACTCTTCGCTTGATCCTCGAAACGCTCCATTTCGCTTTCTTCGGGCTTGGTGCCTGACAACCATGCGTAGGCGCGATCCAATACTCCCGGTGCCCCTTGTCTGAATCGATTCACAACAATCGAAATGTAGATCTCGTTCGCATAGAACGCCTGCTGTTCGCTGCGCTTCCTCCACGCGTTGTTGAACTCTCGGGAAAGCCATGTGCCTCCTTCGCCGGCTGGATAGGCATGCACTTTGCGGCGTATCAGGTGAACATAGATACCGCGGTCGCTGTTGGCGAGGGAGCGCAGGACGGTATTGCGCTGCCGCTCGAATTGCTTGATCTGCTCCACGCTCAACGATTCGAAATACAGCCCGTCGAGCTTGATGACCTGGATCAGCCCGTCATCCTTGGTGATGACTGTCTCGTCGTCGTAGTGGACGGTATAGGGGATCATCTCGCTGACCGCCAGCTCGCGGTCATCGGCGCTTGTCCACCGCGGCGTCGGCATTCCCAGCGATAGGCCGAATGCATTTTTCAAAACGTTAGCGAGGTGCATAGCGCCGGCATCCCCAGAACCGCTTGTTGGGACAGGTCTTCAGATGACAGGCGGCGGCCATAATTCCAAAAAGGTAGACATCTTTTAGACAGACGATGTAGCTGGCCATGAGCAAGGCCGGAATCAATGCCACCGGCCATAACGAACGGGTCACTAGGGCTGCCATGCCAGGGAAGTAAAAGCTCATTGCCAGACTGCCCAGGGTAAGTCCTCCGATCATCGTGGGTCGGGTCATGGCTGCCACGAGCAACTCCCCATCGTCGTGGCGCGGTTGCACGGCGCTCATTGGATGGACCCTCCAGAGCGCGCCCGCAGATCCGAGACGATATTCGGCGCGAAGAACACCAGTGCAATACCCAATCCCCAACCACCCAACTGCATGAGATCGATGCGGCCGGTTTTCCAGCGGTAGCCCTGTATGGCCAGGGTGATGATGCCGATGTAGTAGCCCCACTCATAGATGAGCAACTGCGCAATCGCTTTGAGGAAATCGGTGATTCCTCCAAATGTGCCGCCGATGGTTTGTGCATGGGCGAAATGCGGCACAAACACGAAGGCGATGGCAGCGCACTGCACCAGACAGTGGAGCAGTCCATCCCATCCGCGTTGATCTCCAGACTGTCCAGGCCTGTGGCCGGAAGAACTCACATCGTGCATCGGTACCGCCTCTCGATTGGAAGTGCTGTATCCGACACCTGTGTCCTCGCTTTTGGCCAGGAGAAGGTTGTGCCGGAAGCAGCTGCGGCACTATGTTCCGGCAATGCACATTGGAAAACCACCGTAAAAAACACGGATGTGCTCACGAGATCTCGGCGTGGATCACGCGTCGCAGAGGACCTGTACGCCCCCCAGCACAGTTATTAAATATTTAATAACCCGGCGGTTACTCCGAATTCAGAGGGTTCATGAAGGCGTAAGTCGCACAAAGCAGGGGTGAGTGTTGGAATCGAAACGGGTGCAACGTGCTCTTCGGCTGCTTGGAACAGTCCATGAGCAACTGATAGTCTTTTGCCAACCTTGCCGTGATGGCTGCATCGGCCTGCCGCGGGCAGTCAGTTGGTCAATTATTAAATGTTTAATAACGAGCCATGCGCTTGCGGAGCACCGTGCCCTATGACCTCACGATGAGCCACCACGGGTCCCAAACGGAACCTCAGGACAGCGTTTATTAAATGTTTAATAAGCGGGCAGCTGGCTTGGACTCCGATGGATCATGGAAGCAAGCGCTGCACAAGCCAGGGGTGTGAGCTGGAATTTGAGGCGGGCGTAAGGTGCTTGCCGGGCCGCCCAGACAACCGACAGCATGTCGCTAGCTCGCCGTCAGCGGCACCTGCCTACCGCTGGCAGGCAGGTAGTCAATTATTAAATGTTTAATAAGCCAGCGCTCGGCTTGGACGCAGGGGAATCATGAGCCGCGCACTGCACAAGCCAGGGGTGTTTGCTGGAATTTGAAGCTGCGCAAGATGCTTGCAGGCTGTGTGTGGACGGCAGAGAGCGCCTGACAGCCTGTGCCAGGCTTTCCGTCACGGCTGGACCGGGCTGCGGCTTGCAGGCAGGTGGTTCATTATTAAATATTTAATAAGGTCCACATTAAGCTGGTTTTAGAGGAATCCAGCAAGCACACAGTGCACAAGATAGGGGTGAACGCTTCAATTCAGAGCATGTTCCCAATGCTTGCCGGCCAGCTTGTGCAGGGTGAAGCAACTCGTTGCCTGGACATACCCCGCCAGGTGCGGCAACCTGTGCCTGATGTGCAAGCGGTCAATTATTAAATGTTTAATAGTCGACCATCCCATGCCATCACCCGCGTTGGTCGCGACCTACGAAGGCCCTCGCTAAGGACATTATTAAATATTTAATAACGCCTGAGCCTCGGCTGGCACACGGGGCCGCCTCTGGTGAGCGGCCTTGCACGGCCAAAGCAAAGTTGATGGCTCCGTCTTCCCCTTATGCTTGCACAGAGGCGTCAGGGACTTCGGTGAGGGCGTTCTGGCCAAACCGGCTTAGAAGTTGCTCCAGGGCCTTGCTGAACTCTTCTTGCTGGTCTTCTTCGATCTGCAGGCTCAGCTCGAACTGGGCTCCAGTCTGCCGAAGCGTTCCATTGCTGTAGCGAAAAATCTTGCCGGTTTTCTTTTTCGTCTCGGTACCTGGCTTCTTGTCCAGCAAGACCGCACACTGGTTGATCATCCAGTGCACGGATTGACCGTTGGAGCTATAGATCGAGGCCAGCGAACTGGCCTTGTCCTCGGATACCTTGCGCGCAACCTTTGCCAGATTCTGCGCGATGTACGCTGGAAAGCGGCTTGGATTAAGTCGCACGATCTGCAGCGTCTCCTCCGGCAATTTGCGAAATGCCGTGTAAAAGCTCAGTTGCGACTGCGAAATTCCCGTCTTCTTTGCGATTTCCGACTGCGTCGCACCCTGGGCATACATCTTTTCGAAGAAGAATGCCCGGTCAAGATCGCAATGCTGCTCGCGCGACTCGTTGTGGTTGTATCCGAGCCAGGCGGCCTGCAGTGGAGTCAGGTCATGGTGGACCTGCGCGGCCAGTGCGTCCGTAACCAGGTGTTCGCGGCTTGCCGTCACGCGCGTCCAGCCGTCGGCAATCATGAACCGCCCGGGCTTGTCCGGATGCGGAATGACATGGATGACCTCGAACTGGCCGTGAGTGCGGATGCTTTCGGCACGCTCGCGCAGTACCTGGGGTGTGTACACCTCGCGCGGAGCGAACGGATTAGCATCGATCAGATCCAGCGGGATCTTGCGAATGTCGCGCTCGTCGGACGCCACGGACTCGACTGCCTTGGCAGGCTCTGCGTCATCCGGGGTATAGGGCTTAAATGCCGGCAGAGGTGTCTTGCCTGTAAGCGCTGACTGGTGCGCCTTCGCTGCCAGATCCATGGCTTCGGAAACGCCCATGCGTTGATGTTTTGGCTTCGCGGTGGTTGGGGTCATGATGGTTTAGGCCTTTGCAGCAAAGCCGGGCTGGGTGACGTTGAACTCGCTAGCAATCACGCGAGCGAACTGATACAGGCTTTCGGCAGCCTTGCTGTTGGGATCCTTGAGGATGACCGGCATCGATGCGGGGACGTCATCGGCATCGATCTGGCGTGTGAATGCGATCGAGTGCGGAATCTGCACCGGCAGGATGCGGTTCGGATAGGACTTGGTCAGGATGGCGTAGTTGTGTTCCACATGCTTGCGGCCGATCTGCGCCTTGTTCACCAAGATCGCCAGATCGATGGGCCGCTTGGCCAACTTCTGTATTTCATCGAGGTTGAACTGCAGCGCATCCAGCGCGCGCAGGCAGCTACCCTCGGGTTCGACCACGGTGAGGATCTTCCCAGCCAAATGGGCAAGGTAGGTGAACGCCACGCTCACGGGCGTCGTGCCCGGCGTGGTGTCCACCAGGATAACGTCGTAGTGCTTGGACAGAAACGCGCGATTGCGCAGCACGAACTCTTCGGCCTTCTGTTCACGTCCCATGCCAACGATCAGCGCCGGATTAGTGGAATCGAGCTCCACGTCGGAAGGGATCAAGTCCAGAAAACCGTCCTTGAAAATCGGAATGATGAACTCGCGCAAATCATCGGGCTTGTCGCCGCCTTTGAGCAGCAGCGTGCCGATGTGCGGGTGGTAGGTTTCGGTTTCAATGCCCAGCATATTCGTCGCCGAGGCTTGGGGATCGGCGTCGATCAGCAGCACTCGATAGCCAGACAGCGCCAGGGCCGTGCCCAGATTCACGGTGATTGAGGTCTTGCCGATGCCGCCCTTGGTCATGCGGGTCACGACCACTGCAGGCAATTCGGTATTCACCGCCATCGCCTTCTTGACTGCCTCAGGCGTTGTGTTTGCCAACCGCGCTCGAATGTTGAGCATGTCCTGGGGCTTGTACTTCATCTGCCGCTGGCCTTCGGGCAGTTTCTCGCTCCCACTCAGCCGCATCAGGCGCCTGTTGTCCAGTTCTAGCCCCAACAGCGACAGCGCGACAGACGCTTTAACGTTGGGTTCGATGGGCATGGATGTGGACATGGCACTTGATCATGAGTGGAGCTGACCACAAGTGTATATGCATTCATATTCGTCGTGGATGTTTTTTTGTGTTGTAGCAACAAAAAAC